>DASZZU010000116.1:0-14360 GCA_035544855.1 Gemmatimonadaceae bacterium
AGAGGACCGGGTCGGATTGCCCGCTCGTGTACCGGCTGTGGTGCCAACTGCAGCGCCGGGTAGCGAGGGCAAGCGCAGATAACCGCTGAATGCATCTAAGTGGGAAGCTGCCCCCAAGATGAATCTTCCCTGGAGCCTAGAGCTCCCTGAAGGGCCGGGAGAGACCATCCCGTCAAGAGGTCGCACGTGGACGCCGGGCAACCGGTTTCAAGCGAAGCGATCCTCATCGCCCGTGAGGCTTGATCTCCTTATATGGTTCGAGTTTCCTCTTTATGACTCGAACCGACTAGCAGAAAACCAAGCGATCTAACGGTTGATTCGAACATCACACGATCACTACTACAATCCAAAGTCAAACACTGTATGTTGTCCGCGGCCTGTTCCTACTGGGGTGTAGGTCAACTGGCAGACCGCCGGACTGTTAATCCGGAAGTTGCAGGTTCGAATCCTGCCGCCCCAGCTTTCGATTTTTGACAAACGATTTTCGCTGGCGACTAGAGCGTAGGGGCCACACCCGTTCCCATTCCGAACACGGTCGTTAAGCCCTACAGCGCCGATGGTACTCCGTCCGAGAGGACGCGGGAGAGTAGGCCGTCGCCGGCATCTCATTGAAAGGCCGCTCAGGAAACTGGGCGGCCTTTTTGTTGTCCCTGACGTGACAGCCCCTTGCGGGAATTCCTTCTTTGTTCTTTTTCGCTTTGCTGGACTAAGTTCACTAATGCCCCGGGCCGGAATCGTCACTGTCGCAGGAAAACCGAACGTCGGCAAATCGACGCTGCTCAATCGCATCGTCGGACAGAAGCTGAGCATCACCAGCCCGAAGCCTCAGTCGACGCGTGACCGCATCGTAGGCATCTATACGAGCGACGACTCGCAGCTGGTGATCCTCGACACTCCGGGGCTGCTCAATCCTCGATACCCGCTCCAGGAAGCGATGCGGTCGACGGCCGTGCGCGCGCTCGACGAGGCGGATGTCATCATCTATCTCGCGGATGCGACAGAAGGGCAGCCTCCACCGCTCGCGGAAGCCGCGGGGCTCACGACGTCTCCAACTGCGCCGGTCGTGGTCGCCCTCAATAAATCGGACGCCCTCACCGCCTCGCAGCGCGACGAGCTTCGGTCGAGTGACAACGTCATGTTAGTCTCCGCGCTGACCGGTGACGGAGTTCCGGATCTGATGGCCCGGGTCGCACAGCACCTGCCGGAAAGTCCGTTTCTCTATCCCGAAGACGACATCAGTACGCAGCCCGTTCGATTCTTTGTCGCCGAGCTGGTGAGAGAGACCGTGCTCGAGCAACTGCACGACGAAGTGCCCTATAGCGTCGCAGTCCAGGTGGAGGAGTATCGCGAGGGTCGCTCCCCTCTCTACATCAGGGCAGTAATTTATGTGGAGCGGGAGAGTCAGAAGGCGATCATCATCGGCGCCAAGGGTGCGCGAATACGTGCCATTGGCGAAGCCGCCCGCAAGAAGATCGAGATTTTCGTCGGCGAAAAGGTCTACCTCGATCTGTGGGTGAAAGTGCTCGCGAACTGGCGGAAGAATCCGGGCAGTCTCTCGAGATTCGGCTATCAACTGGCAACAGGAAAAAGCAAATGAGCTTGTCGGAACGTCTGCTCGAAATCCTCGTGTGTCCCAAGTGCAAGTCGGAGCTCGAATATCGCGAAGCGGAACAGGTTCTCGTCTGCCACAAGTGCCGGCTTCGCTACGCTGTGCGCGATGACATCCCAATCATGCTGATTGATGAGGCGACTCCTTTCTAGCTTGGCGATCGCAACCCTCCTCGCCGGAGGCGCGGGTGCGCAGTCGTCGTCGACGGGGAGTGAGGGTGCGCTCTTTCTCCTTCTCCCCACTGGTGCTCAGGCGGTCGGGATGGGACAGGCGATGGTCGCGGGGAAGCCAGGAAGCGAGGGGATCTGGTGGAATCCCGCGTCGGTGGCTGGCCAGGACAAGCGCGAGCTCGCCATCCATCACTCGAAGACTGTTGCCGGAGCTGGCGATGCTTTCTCCTTCGTCCTGCCGTCACGGTCGTATGGAACGGCCGCGCTCTCGATCAGTATCCTGGACCTCGGCGAGCAGCAGGTTACCGACGATCTCGGACAGGTGATCGGTGTCATTCTTCCGCGCGATGTCGTGCTCGCCGGCACCTACGCGGCGCAACTCACTAAACGCTTCGACGCCGGACTCAGCTACAAGATCATTCAGCTGCGCGTGGATTGCTCAGGCCAGTGCGCGACGGTCGGAGCCGCGGTGGAGAGCTCGCGAGCGGTAGATCTCGGAGCGCAGTATCGCCTGGAGGCCGGCGCGCCGCTCACGTTCGGAGCCGCCATAAGAAATCTTGGTGGAAGGCTAAACTCCAGACAGACGAATCAGCGCGACCCGCTGCCGACTCAGCTCGAGATCGGTGCGATGTATCGGCTGAAATTTCTCGATCGCCACGTCAAAGACACTGAATTGCGGGCGTCGGGAAGCTACGTCGACACGCGATCCTTCGGCGGAAAGGCAGTGCGCTTTGGCACCGACGTGCTGTACCAGGGGAAGGTTCACCTGCGGGCCGGCTATGTAGGTCACGATCGCCGCGCCGACGCGACCGCTTCCCTTGGATTCGGCCTGCAAACCGGCTCGTTTGCCTTCGACATCGCGCGCACGTTCGGCGGGATACCGGCGGACAACGGGCAGTACCCAGTCTGGATCTCCCTCAGATACCTGTTTTGAAAGTACTCTACGCGTTTCTGATATTCGTTCCGATCGCGATCCTCGCCCGGGTGCTGGGCGCTCCTCCCATCGCCGTCTTCATACTGAGCGCGCTCGCGATTGTCCCACTCTCCGGCGTGATGGGTGCCGCGACCGAGTGCGTTGCGGAGCACACCAGCCCCGCGATCGGGGGCGTCCTCAGCGCAACGATGGGCAATCTGGCGGAGCTGATCATCGCTTCGGTCGCTCTGCGGGCCGGACTGATAGACCTGGTGAAAGCTTCGATCACGGGGTCCATACTCGGTAACCTGCTGCTCGTTCTCGGCATCGCGCTCTTCGCGGGCGGCCTCAAGTTCAGGGTGCAGAAATTCAACCGGAATCTCGCCGGTCACAGCACAACGGTGCTTCTCATCGCGGTGTTTGGACTCGTCGTCCCGGCGTTGTTCCACAGCCTGCACCCGGATCCCCAGCGGGTGGCCACGGTCCGGATGTCCCACTATGTCGCGTTCCTGCTCATCGCCGGCTACGTGGCGTGGCTCGTGTTCTCCCTGTGGACACATTCATCGAGCTTTGGCTCGGATACACGCAATCCCGCCGTGACTGTAGCCCCAAAATGGTCGTCAAAGAAGGCAATGGCTGTGCTTGTCGCATCGGCCATCGCGATCGGCGTGATGGCGGAAGTACTGGTATCGGCTACTGAGGAGGCGGTGAAGGTGCTGGGACTGTCCGAATTCTTCGTCGGACTGATCCTGATTCCCATCATCGGCAACGCTGCCGAAAACAGCTCCGCGATCATAATGGCGGTGCGGAACCGGATGGATCTCGCGCTCAACATCGCCATTGGCTCCAGCATACAGGTGGCGCTGCTAATCGCGCCGCTGTTGGTTTTTCTTGGGATGGTGTTTCACCAACCGATGGATCTCGCGTTCACGACGATGGAAGTCGCGAGCATCGCTCTGGCAGTTGGTGTGGCGTCATCAGTGATTCGAGATGCGGAATCGAACTGGCTCGAAGGAGCCTTTTTGCTTCTGGCGTATGCAGTACTGGGAGTGGCGTTTTTTTTCTTCTGATTGAGCAGAATCACCGGCGACCGGAAAACCAACGATTTGCAGCAGCCGAACGCGATACGCTTTTCCCCCGACGGCGCTTCTCTCCCGGCGCACGTAAGCGCCTGGATTGCACAGCAGGAGGCATCGGTCGTCACACTGAACTCCGGTGACGAGCTGATGTCCATCGGCCTGCGCGCGCGTCCGCGATTCGTCGTGTTCGACGCACGGAACGAAACCGAGTCCGTGCTCGCCGCGCTCCATAGAGTGAAGAAGGATTCGTACACCGGGGTGGTTCCGTGCGCCGTGCTTTGCGGCAAGAAAAGCGAATCTCTCTCGGCCGCCTTCGACGCGGGCGCCGACGAAGTCATACGCGAGGGAATGCAGGGTCCTGAGGCGGTGCGTCGCCTGGATGCGATGTTGATTCGGTCCGAGCGCGACCTTATCGTGCATCCGTCTACCCGCCTGGCGGGAACGTCGGCGATCGAAGCGGAGATAGGCCGGCGGCTCGCGCTGGGCGATTACTTCGCGGTGTGCTACGCCGATCTCGACCACTTCAAGGAATTCAACGATCGCTACAGTTACAACGAGGGCGATCGGGTGATCCGCATTCTGGCGAAGCTGCTTCACGACGTGGTGAAGGGAACATGCGGCGAAGACGGCTTTATCGGGCACATCGGCGGAGACGATTTCATTTTCATCATCCCCTACAATGCCATCCCATCGGTGTGCGGTGAGATCGTCGCGACCTTCGATCTGCTCGCGCCTTACCAGTATTCCGAGCAGGATCGGAGAGCGGGTTACTTTTTCGGCAAGGACAGGAGAGGCCACCTCGATCGCGTGCCCCTGATGACGCTCTCAATCGGAGTGGTCACCAACCTTCGCCGCACATTGACCTCGGCCCGTCAGGCAAGCCAACTTGCGACAGAGATGAAAACGTACGCCAAGACCCTTCCCGGCTCGGTTTATACTGTTGATAGGCGCAGCGACGACCGCATAACCCCGCAGGAGCCGCTGCCCGCCATACGTGACGCGCGTAAGATCGGAGAGAATGAATGAACGTTAGCTGCCCGGATTGCCGTTCGATTTTCCGAGTGGATCCCGCCAAGGTTCCACCAACGGGCGTCCGCGCCCGCTGCTCAGTTTGCAGCGGTGTGATCTCCATTCCCGCGCCGACGGGACAGAGCACGCCTCCATCCGGAAGCCAATTCACGCCGAGCTCCCCCAGCGAGCAGACGGGTTCGCGTTCCACTCCTGCTCAGGGCGGTTGGGACACGGCACCCTTCTCGGCGCCAGGGCCCCGTGCTCCCTCGGCTCCTTCTTCCCAACGACCGACTGCGCCGCCTCCGTTGCGCACCGCCGATGCGCCCGCCGCTCCGCGCCCCAGGCCCGAGGCGATCGATCGTACTACCGCCGCGGCCACCGCGACTCCTCCATCGCCATCGTCTGGACTGCCGGAGTTCACGCCGCCTCCGCCGCTTCCTCCGTTCAAGCCAGCCGGGGCGCCGCCCTTCGCCGCTCCAGCCGCGCCGCCCTTTTCTGCTCCGGCCGCGCCTCCTTTCGTCCCTTCCGTTGCACGGTCAGCGACACCTCCGCGCCCAAGAGTCACGCCTTCCTCCGGCTCTTCCTCAGTCGGCGCTGATGGTGGTGCGCGCCGTCCGCTCAATCCTTTTCTCTCCAAAGATCCCAATCAACGCGCCAAGAGACTCGCGCGCGCCCTCGTCTCGGACATCATCACGTACCATCCCGCCAAACACGCCGAAGGGCTTCGCGACGGAACGCTGAAACAACTCTTCAGAGAAGAGATCAAGAAGAGCTTCGAAGAGTATATTGCGCAGGTGGGACAACAGCTCGCCGAGAGCACGACGTACTTCCAGGAAGCGCTGAACGAAGTGCTGGGCGCAGGCAAGAAAATCTTCTAAGGGTTCCGAGGGGTAGTTACAAATGGCGGAAAGTGAACGCAGCCGCGGTCTGAAGCAGAGCGGGGAGCGACTGGCGGAGTTGCGGAGGTATCTTTGACATCGACGGCAAGCGCGCTCGACTGAGCGTACTCGACGCCGAGATGGCCGACCCCGCCTTCTGGAGCAATCAGGAAAGGGCGCAGGCAACTCTTCAGGAAGTCAAAACGCTGCGCAGCTGGATGGATCCCTACGACAAATTGAGTGGTCGTGTGGTGAGCGCACTGGAGCTCGACGAGATGATTCAGGAGGGCTCCGAGCCCGAGCTGGAGCGCGAGCTGGACAAGGAGGCCGCCCAGCTGCGCGAGGATCTCGCTTCCTTCGAGGTGAAGTCCCTGCTTCGTGGGCCCGACGACTTCCGTGATGCTCAGCTCGAGATCAGTGCCGGCGCTGGCGGGACGGAGGCGCAGGATTGGGCGCAGATGCTCATGCGCATGTACGTGCGGTGGGCCGAGCGTCGCGGGTTTGAAGTAGTCATGCTCGACGAAAGCGAAGGCGAAGAGGCCGGGATCAAGGGTGCCGTGCTCGAGATTCGCGGTCAGTACGCGTACGGATTCCTCCTTCCCGAGACCGGAGTGCACCGTCTCGTTCGAATCTCGCCTTTCGATGCCAACGCCCGGCGCCATACGAGCTTCGCATCGGTATTCGTCTATCCTGTCGTGAACGAAGAAATCAACATCGAGATCCGCGAAGAGGATCTGCGCATAGATGTGTACCGTGCATCGGGTGCGGGAGGCCAGCACGTCAACAAGACCAGCTCGGCGGTACGCATCACGCACATTCCCACGAACACAGTCGTCGCATCACAGCAGGAACGGTCCCAGTTCAAGAACAAGTCGACAGCGATGAAGATGTTGAAGAACAAGCTCTATCAGGCGGAGGTCGAGCGTCGCGATCAGCACAAGGCGGAGCTGGACGCGACGAAATCCGACGTGAGCTTCGGCAGCCAGATCAGGAGCTACGTTTTCCAGCCGTACACGATGGTCAACGACCACAGAACGGAGCTCAAGATCCCCGACGTACAGAAAGTGATGGACGGCGGGATCGATCCATTCATAGAGGCATACCTAAAGCAGGGCGGCGGCTCTAAGACGGCGGCGGCGTGAGCGAAGAGCTCAACTTCGTTCTCCAGGCGCGCCGAGAGAAGCTGGAGGCTCTCGAGGCTGCGGGTGTAGCGCCTTACGCATACGCGTTCGACAGGCAACACTCGGCCGCGCAGGCGCAGACACTTCTCGGCGAAGCGGAAGAAGGGACAGACGTTAGCGTGGCCGGACGGGTCGTCGCCTGGCGGTCGCACGGGAAGACGACATTCGCGCATCTCGCCGATTCAACGGGGAAGATCCAGCTCTATTTCAAGAAGGACCAGCTGGGGGAGGAGAGTTACGCGCGGCTCGCCCATTTCGATCTGGGTGACATCATCGGCGTGCATGGGCCGCTCTTCCGCACACGCACCGGCGAAGTGACTGTCCGCGTCGACAGGGTTGAGCTGCTGGCGAAGTCGCTTCGTCCCCTTCCGTTCGGAAAAGAAGAGGAGGTCAACGGCCAGGTGGTTCGGCACTCCGGATTCGCGGATCCGGAGCAGCGGTACCGGCAGCGGTACGCGGATCTGGCGGTTCATCCGGAGGTGCGAGCGCTTTTCGTTGCCAGGTCGCGCATGATCACCTCGATCCGGACTTTTCTCGACCAGCGCGATTTTCTGGAGGTCGAGACTCCGATTCTCCAGCCTCTCTACGGCGGCGCGGCGGCGCGTCCCTTCACGACGGTGCACAACGCGCTCGACATGCCGCTCTATCTCCGCATCGCCGACGAGCTCTATCTGAAGCGGCTGGTGGTCGGAGGGCTCGAGCGGGTTTACGAGATCGGGCACGATTTCCGAAACGAGGGAATCGATCGCACTCACAACCCCGAGTTCACGATGCTGGAGTTTTACCAGGCGTACGCGGACTACACCGGGATGATGGATCTCGTCGAGCAGCTGCTCGAGAAGACGGCCGAAGCGGTGCGCTCTGTCCCGGAGCTTGCCGCGAGCGTTCCGCAGTTCCGCAGACCTTTCAAGCGCGTTGAGTGGGTTCCGACTCTCGACGCAGCCGCGGGTGTGGACGTCGCGTCGCTGAACGACGCGGCACTTCGCTCATTGGCACAGCGCGTGGGTGTCGAGAAGCCGGAATCTCTGAGCAGACCGAAGCTGATGGACGAAATGTTCCAGGCGCTGGTCGAGTCGAAGCTTCAGGAGCCGACGTTCGTCGTCGACTACCCGGTCGAATTATCGCCGCTGGCCAAACCAAAGCGTGGGAACCCCAGCCTTACCGAGCGTTTCGAGCTCTTTGCGAACGGCAAGGAGATGGCGAACGCTTTCAGCGAGCTGAACGATCCCCTCGACCAACGCCGTCGTTTTGAGGCCCAGGCAAAACTGAAGGCCGCGGGCGATGAGGAGGCTTCTGGTGTAGATGAAGATTACCTGCGCGCCATGGAGTACGGCATGCCGCCGATGGGTGGTGTAGGTATAGGTATAGACCGGCTTTTCATGTACCTCTCGGGCGCGACGAACATTCGAGACGTGATTCTTTTTCCGACAATGAGACCAGAATGACCAGGTTAGAGCTACAGATTGCATGGAGATATCTGCGGAGCCGGCGCGGCTCGAAGCTGCTGTCGCTGATCAGCATCATCGCGATTGGCGGCGTCGCGGTGGGAGTGAGCGCGCTCATCGTCATCATCGGCGTGATGAACGGCTTGCAGCACGATCTCCGCGAGAAGATCCTCGTTGGAAGTCCCGACATCCGGGTGCTCAGTTACGGAGAGGATCTTAAGATCACCGACTGGCCCAAGGTGTTGGAGAAGGTGCGCAAGCAGCCCGGGGTCGTCATCGCGGCTCCATTCGTTCTGACCGAAGCACTGATGACCGCCGGACACGACTACGCCGGCGGTGTTTATGTCGTCGGGCTCTTGCCGCAGGCGCGGGGAGTCCCGGACGTCACCACGATCCGGTCTCACGCCATATCCGGAGATTTCCGCTTTGCGAGCACCGATGGTCAGCATCGCGGTGTGGTCCTGGGGAAACTGCTCGCATCCCGCTTCAACAAGTGGCCGGGCGACAGCATCAATCTGCTGTCAGCCGGCGGCGGAAAAATGAACCCCGTAACCGGCGGATTTGTACCGCGGGTGGAGCGGTTTGAGGTAACGGGAATCGTCTCGACGGGAATGTACGAGTACGACAACGCGTACGCGTTCATCGCGCTGGACAAGGCGCAGAATCTGGCAGGACTGGGCGACGGCGTCACCGGAATCGAAGTGAAGACGGCGGATCGCTGGCAGGCCGCGAAGGTCGCATCCCGCGTGGTCGGCGCGCTTGGCTGGCCCTATCGAAGCGTCGATTGGGAGGAGCAGAACCATTCTCTCTTTCAGGCGCTCAAGCTCGAGAAGCTCGGGATGGGGGTGATCCTGCTGCTCATCGTTCTCGTGGCCGCGTTCAACATCGTGAGCACGCTGACGATGGTGGTTGCCGACAAGACGAAGGAGATCGGAATCCTGAAGGCGATGGGCATGCCGGCCCGGTCGATCCGGCGGATTTTCTTCGCGCAGGGGCTGGTGATCGGAATCGTGGGGACGATGTTCGGCCTCCTGCTCGGATTTGGAGCGGCCCTCGCGCTCGACAAGTACCAGTTCATCAAGCTCGATGCGCAGGTTTACTTCATCGATCACCTGCCGGTATCGACGCAGCCTACCGACGTGATGTGGATCGTCCTCGCCAGCATTGCTATCGCGGCGGTCGCTACGGTGTATCCATCGGTGCAGGCATCGAGGCTCTTTCCGATCGAAGCGATCAGGCACGAATGACGATGACCGTACTCGAGGCGCATGACGTTTACAAGACGTACGTCGGTGGCGATGGGAACGATCTCCACGTTCTCAACGGTGTGAATCTTTCCGTTCAGCGGGGTGAGATGATCGCCATTGTCGGCGCCAGTGGCGCCGGGAAGAGCACGCTGATGCATGTCCTCGGGGCACTGGACAAACCCACTCGCGGCTACGTAGTAATCGGAGGTGAGCCGATTCACGGCCGCGACGAGACGGAGCTTGGAGAGCTGCGGAATCGCACGGTGGGATTCGTGTTCCAGTTTCATCACCTGCTTCGGGAGTTTTCCGCTCTCGAGAATGTGATGATGCCACTGCGAATCGGCGGGTGGTCGGAGGAGTCGGCGAGGGGCCGCGCGGCGGAGCTGCTCGCGCGAGTCGGGCTCAGTGCTCGAATGTCGCATCGCCCCGGCGAGCTATCCGGCGGCGAGCAACAGCGCACGGCGGTCGCGCGCGCTCTGGCGATGGATCCGCAGATCGTTCTAGCCGACGAGCCTTCCGGAAATCTGGATCGCGCGAACGCTGAGAACCTGCACGAGTTGTTGAGCGAGGTCGTCAATGACCTTGAGATCGGGATGGTCGTCGTAACTCATAACCGGTCTCTCGCCGCGCGCGCGAGCAAAGTGCTGCTGCTCGAGGGTGGCCAGTTGAGTCGAACCGCAGTTGACGAGGTCGTGGTATAAATGGTTTGCGATCTGTGCAAGAATGGCAAAGCGGTGATCCAGCTCACTGAGGTCGAGGGGAGCGGGGTCAGACAGCTGCATCTATGCGAGAAGTGCGCTGCCGAGCGCGGGGTTGAGACGACGATCAGCGCGGCGAAGCCGCAGATCAACAACTTTCTCCAGACAATCCACGAGCAGATGCCGGGCGCCAAGGGCGAGCCGGTGCATTGCTCGTTCTGCTCGTCGACGCTGGCAGACTTTCGGTCGACCGGGCGGCTTGGCTGCGCCCACTGCTACGAAACGTTCGAGGGCAGCCTTCGCGATCTTCTGCGCAGGGTTCACGGCAACTCCCGTCACATAGGGCGTCGCTATGTCGCGCCGCTGCCTTCAGAGCTCCCCCACGTGTCGAGCGCGACCGAGCTGCGAGACCGACTCAAGCGCGCGATCGAAGCGGAGCAGTTCGAGCTGGCCGCCGACCTGCGCGACAAGCTGCGCGGAATAGAGTAATGCTCGACCTGACTCTCCTTCCTGACGGCGGCGCGAGCTGGCTCGACGCATCGGGCGAGCACGCGGATATCGTGATCTCGACGAGGATTCGGCTGGCAAGAAATCTGGAAGGCTACGCTTTCACTCCAAGGGCGCGCGACGGCGAGCGGCTCCGAATCCTCACGCAGGTCCGCGAAGCGTTCGGAGGCCTCCGGTCCATAGAGGATGGCGTTCTGCTTCGCGTGGATGAGCTACCGCCAGAGGACAGACTCCTCCTGCACGAGCGGCATGTGGTGAGCAGGGAGCTCGCGGGCCTGAACGAGCAGCCGGTCCGGACGGGGGCTGCTGTGTACCTCTCCCGTGGAGTCGGCATCATGGTGAACGAGGAGGATCATCTTCGTCTCCAGGCGCTGCACTCGGGGTTTCATGTGGCCGATGCGTTCGGCGTACTGGAGCGCCTCGACACGGAGCTGGGGAACAGGGTTCCCTATGCATTCCACAACGAATTCGGTTACCTGACCGCGTGTCCCACCAATGTCGGCACCGGGCTTAGGGCGTCGGTGCTGATCCACCTCCCGGGGCTGGTTTTGACCAAGGAGATCGGAAAGGTGCTCGCCGGACTGCAGCAAGTCGGTCTCACATATCGCGGGATGTATGGTGAAGGGAGCGAAGTTGTCGGGAATTTCTTTCAGATCTCAAACCAGACGACGCTGGGCAGATCAGAGGGCGAGTTACTTGATTACCTCGTGCGCGTCGTTACTCATGTAATCGAGCGCGAAGAAGAAGCGCGACGGGTCCTGTTGCGCGATGCGGGTTATATTATTGAAGACAAGCTCTGGCGTGCCTTTGGCACGCTGCGATATGCACGCAGCTTGAGCTTCGATGAAGCGATGAATTACCTGAGCGGCGTGCGACTGGCTGTCGGTTTGAAACTGATAAGCGGTCTCAGTGTATATACTCTCAACAAGCTCCTGATATTTAGTCAGTTGGCTCACCTCGGCAATTCGGAGGGGAGAGCGCTGACGGAAAGCGAAGCGAATGTCGCGCGCGCCAGATACGTGCGGGAGACGCTAGCTAACGAGGCAGAGTAAGGGGTAGCGGGTAATCACGCGCGCCAAGTCGCACCTGACGGTTCGACACTGTACGCACGCGAAGGAACTAGCTCCCGCACTGAGGGTTGCAGAGATGAACGGTTACAACTTCACAGAGCGAGTCCGAAAGGTTCTCGCCATGGCTCGTGAGGAGGCGGCACGTCTCCATCACGAATACGTCGGCACCGAGCACATACTGCTCGGCCTGATCCGCGAAGGCGAAGGTGTAGCCGCCGCGGTCCTCCAGAACCTCAGCGTCGACCTCGACGAGATTCAGCAGAAGATCGAGGAGACCGTGAAGAAGGGTAAGGCCGCAGCCGCGACCGGACCCGATCTCCCGTACACCTCGCGCGCCAAGAAAGTACTCGAGCTTGCGATGGGTGAAGCCCGTGATCTCAGCCACGGATATGTAGGCACCGAGCACCTCCTGCTCGGCCTCCTCCGTGAAGAGAAGGGTATCGCGGCGCAGGTACTGACCGATGCCGGCGTGAATCTCGACGCGGCAAAAGCGGAGACGCTCAGGCTCCTGGGCACCGAAATGCCACAGGGCGGAACGCCCGCAGCGGCACAGGGAACTCCGGGCACTACGCAGACCCAGACCGGCAAGGGCGAGAAGAAGTCCAAGACGCCGGCGCTGGATCATTTCTGCAGAGATCTCACTCAGCTTGCCGCTGACAACCAGCTCGATCCGACGATCGGGCGGGCCAAGGAGATCGAGCGCGTGATGGAGATCCTGACGCGCCGCAAGAAAAACAATCCTGTTCTCATCGGAGAGCCGGGTGTCGGCAAGACGGCGATCGTCGAAGGACTCGCGCAGCTCATCGCCAACGGCGAATGCCCGGATTCTCTTCGCGAGAACCGCGTGCTCTCGCTCGACATGGCGGCTGTAATCGCGGGCACCAAGTATCGCGGCCAGTTCGAGGAGCGCCTCAAGGCGGTCATGAACGAGATCGCGCAGAACAAGAACATCATCCTGTTCATCGACGAGCTGCACACGCTCGTCGGAGCGGGTGCGGCCGAAGGCGCGATCGATGCGAGCAACATGCTGAAGCCAGCGCTCGCCCGTGGCGAGCTACAGTGCGTCGGTGCCTCGACTCTCAACGAGTATCGCAAGTACATCGAGAAGGACGGAGCGCTCGAGCGTCGCTTCCAGACCGTCATCGTCGAGCCACCTTCGGTTGACGAGACTGTCGAGATCCTCAAGGGGCTTCGCAAGAAATACGAGGAGCACCACAAGGTGACGATCCCCGACGCGACGCTGGAGTCCGCGGCGAAACTGTCGGACCGCTACATCACCGACAGATTCCTTCCCGACAAGGCGATCGATGTGATAGATGAGGCGGGCGCGCGCGCGCGTCTGGCGACTCAATCACCTCCGCCCGCCGTGGCCGAGCTCAAAGGTCAGCTCGATGCTGTGAACGTGGACAAGGAGTCCGCTGTGCGCGATCAGAATTTCGAGCGCGCGGCATCGCTGCGCGATCGTGAGCGCGAGCTTCAGGGCGAGATCCGCCGCAAGCAGGAGGAGTGGGAGAAGCATCGTCAATCGCACCGTCCGGTACTCGGTGAAGACGAAGTGTCCTTCATTGTGAGTCGGTGGACGGGTATTCCGGTGATGCGCCTGCAGGAGGCGGAGACCGCGAGACTGCTGCGCATGGAAGAGGAGCTCCACGTATCGGTCGTAGCGCAGGAAGAGGCGATCAAGGCCCTGGCGCGCTCGATTCGTCGCAGCCGCGCGGGACTCAAGGATCCGAATCGCCCCATCGGCTCGTTCATCTTCTCGGGCCCGACCGGCGTCGGCAAAACCGAAGTCGCCCGCCAGCTGGCGAAGTTTCTGTTCGCCGATCCGTCGGCTCTGATTCGCGTCGACATGAGCGAATACATGGAGAAGTTCTCGGTGTCACGCCTCATTGGCGCGCCTCCGGGCTACGTCGGCTATGAGGATTCCGGCACGCTGACCAAGGCCGTGCGCCGCAAGCCTTACAGCGTGGTTCTACTGGATGAAATCGAGAAGGCGCACCCGGATGTGTTCAACATCCTGCTGCAGGTTCTGGATGAAGGGCACCTCACCGACAATTACGGCCGCGTCATCGACTTCAAGAACACCGTGGTTATCATGACTTCGAACATCGGCGCACGCGAGATCACCAAAGGTCGCGGGCTCGGCTTCCACGCGCCGGACACGAAGTCGAGCTTCGAGCGGATGGCGGAGAAAGTGAAGGAAGAGATGCAGCACGTCTTCAACCCCGAGTTCCTGAATCGGCTCGACGACGTGATCGTCTTCCACCCGCTCTCCCAGGAGAATATCGCCGAGATCGTCGGGATTCTTCTGAAGGACGTGCAGAAGCGTCTCGGTGACGAGGAGCTGACGCTCAAGCTGACCGATGCCGCATCGGCGTTGCTGGTGAAGCACGGATACGATGAGAGGTTCGGAGCGCGCCCGCTGAAGCGCGCGATCCAGAAGTTCATCGAGGATCCCCTGTCGGAGAAAATCCTGCTCGCCGAATTCTCGAAGGGCGACGAGATCGAAGTAGATCTCGCGGCCGACGGAGAGAAGCTGGAGTTCCGCGTTC
>DASZZU010000117.1:0-5019 GCA_035544855.1 Gemmatimonadaceae bacterium
CAGAGCCGAGCATTGTGACGCTGGACAACCGGCAAGCATCGATTCAGGTCGGTCAGGAAATTCCGATCAGAGTGCTCGACGCCAACACCGCTAACCTCGGCGGAGTGAACGGAGCGCAGGCGCCTCGCGCGACCGTACAGATGAAACAGGTCGGCATCATCCTGACCGTTACGCCTCACATCACGAACAACCGCCAGATCCTGCTCCTGCTCCACGCCGAAAACTCCGATGCGCAGCTCGCGTCGTCGGACGTCGGATTCATCTTCGGCAAACAGTCTGGTGACACCCAGCTCCTCGTCGGAGACGGCGAGACCGCAGTCATCGGTGGATTGACGGTAACGCAGACCACCCAGTCCAAGTCGGGTATTCCGCTCCTGGTCGACCTGCCGATCATCGGCAGATTGTTCGGCCAGACGCGCACCGACGACGAAAAGCGTGACCTCCTCATCCTCGTCACGCCCCACATCATCGACGACGGCGCGCCGATCCCCGGTGCCTCGTCCAATCCGATACCACCAGTCACCCGCTAAAGGTGACTCGAATGTATAAAGATCTTACTGGCGGTCTGCGCCGCGGCCTGGCACTGGCCGCCGTCGCAGCGCCGATCTCTCTCGGAGTAGCGGCGTGCAATGACACGACGTCGACAAACGGCACGAGGGATCGCACTCCGCCGACCATAACGTTGACTCCCATCACGGGACTCGCTGACACGGTAATCTCCTTCAATACCCGGGCGAAGGACAACCTGGGGCTGAAGACGATTCACGTTCAGGCAATCGGCGCGGTCGGATTGGTTTTCGACACGGTATTCACGAGCGCTGTCACCGACATCACTCGGCCATTTACTCTTTTTGCGTCGCGCTCGGTTCCGCCCGGCACGCCTGTCACCATCACCGCGTCGGCAATCGACGGGGCCGGGAACTCGTCTGGTGTGGACACGCTGCGGATGGCCACCGGAAACCTTCCCCCGCCAGATGTGAAAGTGCTCAGCCCCTTCTCGGGAAGCTCGGCGGTAATTGGCAAATCCATCGTCGTTACGATAATGGGCAAGACCGCGGTCAAGATCCGCTCGCTCGGCCTGAATACGACGGGTCCAGTCGTGCGCGCAGATTCAGCCATCTATTCGAGTCCTCTCAAGGATTCGCTGACGATGCAGGACACGATCGCCATTCCCTTGACCGCGACCGCCGGGACGCTCACCATCACGCCATTCCTCAGAGATTCTCTGGGACAACGGGCGACGGGCCCGAGCATCACGATCACGGTCCAGACGGCAGCTCAGGTCAACTCTGTACCAGTAGTGAATCAGTACTGTGTAGGCAACTCGGCTTACGACAACGCCTGCGGACATGTTAACCGCATCGAAGTCGGCGATACTGTGCACGTCGAGGCCGATGATCCGAGCGGTATAGCCCAACTTGGTTACGAAGTTCGTAGCGCCGTTGGTGGATCAATTGATGATTCTGCGACGTTCGTATCAAGCGGGCAGCTGACCTTCCAGCCCCACACTTTCGCGCTGAAGCTTCCGTACACGACGTTCCCTACGACCGCGTACATCCAGGTGTTCGCTCTAAACGCAAACGTGCCCGGCGTCCGAGCCTACGCGAAGCTGGCAAGTGGTGCGAACCGTATCGACACCGTGACGGTGGTCGCCGGCGTTACGCGGCCCTTGCCGGCTGGCGGTGTCGTGGCCGACGCCATGTACCACCCGGGTAAGGACCGCCTCTACATCACCAACATCACGCAGAACCGTGTCGAGGTGTTCGATCTCGCCACACTGGGCTTCCAGCCCGGAGTCATCGTCGGTTCCCGCCCCTGGGGAATCGCGGGCTGGCCGCGCGACAATACCGGAGCGATGGGTGATACCGTCCTCGTGGCAAACTCGGGCGGTACGAGTATCAGTTACGTAGGGTTGAACGCTGGCGTTAACGGCGCCGAGGTATTGCGTTATCAACTGCCGAACATAATCGCCTACACGATTACCACGACCACCTCGGCGACAACCGGCGCGCCGATCCAGGTTCGCACCAAGTACGATTTCAGCGATCGTCCGCAGTATCTCGGCGCGACCTGCAGACCGTCCGGCGGACTTTGCGGGGACGTCATTCTCGCGTATTCAACGACGCCCACTCAAGGGCAGTCGGCTCCCTTCCAGACCAACAATGGAACGTTGCGTTGGGAGGATCTAACGCTCGGCGCGACCGTCGCGGGGAAGACAGATCCACGCACGTCGCACTTCTTCTTCGAACAGGCCATTGGCCAAAGCTCAGCGCGGAGTGACACCCTCGAGATTATTCGATACGACGCAGATGGTGTCAATCAGACTACGCTGGTGCCCGCCGCATCGGCGACTGTCATCGACATCACCAAGCTTGGATTCCGCGACACGACCTTTGTACGCGGCTCGGGTAACTTCGATCGCGCCATATTCGGTGAGGGCGGAGCCGCCAATGGGAGTCGCGCGATGATATATAACGTCTCCCTGGGTTTTGATCCGCTCGCCCCGTTCATCGACCGCGGTGTGTCGCCGGCGTCCGATGTGTCAGATTTCATCGCGAACGCATTTTCCAAGGTTCAGGGCGTGGCAATCAACCGTGACGGCTCCCTTGTCGCGATCAGAGGAGACTCGACCTATTTGCTGAACGCGACTCTTCGACTCCAGGGCGTGCTTGGCACCAGTTCCGGCAACGCGGGCATCGACTTCCACCCACAGAACGACGCTACAAAGTTCCCGCTCAGCACGCGTCTGATTTTCACAGCCTCTTCTCAGCCGCTGATCGATGTTTACGACACCAACTGCTATCAGAAGATTGCGCAGATTCAAATTCGTGATCCGATAATCGGGCCGGTGAAGGCAGCGCTGCGGCCGACCGGTCAGCTGGTGCTAGTCGGAGCAACAGCACGAGGGGTTGTCATCGCGACGCTTCCGAATACGTTTACCACGACCTGCCCTTAGGATTCCCGCAGGACGCGGGTACGAGATCGAAAACGAGCCCGGTCAAAAACCCGGGCTCGTTCCTTTTATGGAGGCGCATGCTGCGATTCACCACCGCCGGCGAGTCACACGGGCCTGCACTGGTATCCATCCTCGAGGGTATGGTAGCTGGCCTGCCTCTCCTGGCGGCTGACGTGGACACGGAGCTCGCCCGACGGCAGCAGGGCTACGGGCGCGGCAGGCGCATGAAGATCGAATCCGACCACGCCGAGCTTCTCTCCGGCGTACGCGCCGGCGAGACGCTCGGCTCTCCGATCGCGATGCTGATTCACAATCGCGACTGGAAGAACTGGCGGGAGATCATGGATCCCGCGCCCCTGGAGAGCGATCCGGAGCGAAAGCGGGCAGTTACCCGCCCGCGGCCCGGACACGTCGATCTCTCAGGGATGCTCAAGTACGATCGGGACGACGCGCGGGATGTCCTGGAGCGCGCGTCCGCCCGCGAAACTACCGCGCGCGTGGCGGCGGGAGCCATTTGCAGGCGGTTTCTGCGCGAGTTCGGTATCACCGTCGGGAGCCACATTGTGCACCTTGGCGGAGTCGACGCCAGGCGGCCCGAGAAGATGCCGGCCGACCTGAACGCAGCTGCCGACGCTTCGCCTCTGCGCACTTTGGATGATGCGGCCGAGAAAGAGATGATTGCGCGAATCGACGCCGCGAAGGCGGAGGGCAACACCCTCGGCGGAATCGCAGAGGTGATCTGCGATGGTGTTCCCGTTGGGCTCGGCTCGCACGTGTCGTGGGACAGAAAGCTCGATGGCAGGCTCGCCGCGGCTCTCATGTCGATCCCTGCGGTAAAAGCGGTAGAGATCGGCCTCGGTGTGGAATGCGCGCGCAGAAAGGGATCCGAAGTCCACGACGAAATCGACGCCGACGAGCGAAACGTGAAAGCGGGACGCGTGCGCAGGCGAAGCAATCGCGCGGGCGGAATGGAAGGCGGCGTCAGCAACGGCGAGCAGATCGTGCTGCGCGCGGCGATGAAGCCGATCAGCACGCTAATGCGGCCGCTGGGGACGATCGAAATGAAAACGCGCGAGCCCGCCGAGGCTGTGGCGGAACGAAGTGATGTCACGGCGGTTCCGGCGATGGGAGTCATCGCCGAAGCAATGACAGCGTTCATCGTCGCCCAGGCCTTCCTCGAGAAGTTTGGTGGAGATTCTCTCAAAGAGACTCGGCGCAACTACGACAATTACATTCAGTCCCTGAGTGACAGAAAGGGACGATAAGCCGCTGCCGCCGCATCTGATCCTCGTCGGACTTCCGGGAGTGGGCAAGACGACGATCGGCAGAGCGGCGGCGCGCCGGCTGGGAAGATCATTTCTCGACTTCGACCAGGAGATCGAGCGGAGATCCGGAATGCAGGTGCATGAGATCTTCCGCCTGAAGGGGGAAGAACACTTTCGCGCTCTGGAGCTCGCGTTGACGCACGAGCTGAGTTCGAGTGGAGGAATGGTGTTGTCTCCCGGCGGAGGTTGGATAACGCAAACGAGCTCAGTCGAACTTTTGCGTTCGGCTGGACGTATCATATACCTTAGAGCGTCACCCGAGGCAGTTGCTCGAAGACTGCGCCGGGTAGAGACCAGACCCCTGCTGGCGGGCAGGGACCCGGTGGTTGCACTCCGGGAGCTGTACGAGAAGAGGCGAGCCCTGTACGAGACCGCTGATGTCGTGCTCGACACGGAAAAGCTTCTGAGACAACAACTTATAACGAAGGTCGTCGAGCTGGGCTCGATAAGTAAATAACTCAAAACGCCGAACATGGACGAACGGATTCCAGGGCAGACCACATTCCGGGTGATGGGACCGCACGAGCGGGGGCGATTTGCCCCCGAGGCGTGGGGTCATTTGCTGTCGCTGAATGGCTCGGGCGCCATCAACGGCCTGGAGCTGGAGCACATCATCGAGCGGGCCCTCATGCAGTTCGAAGGGCGGATCGCGCTCGACGACCTGCGTGGACTGCTGGAAGGAACTGGTCTGGAAGATTCGTCCGGAAGCGGCGACAACATTACGGTGCACTAGAGATG
>DASZZU010000118.1:0-3059 GCA_035544855.1 Gemmatimonadaceae bacterium
GTCGGCAACATGGAGCTTTCGCGGCCCCGCGTGCTTGCACGCGGAGCCGCTTCGCCGCTCGATCCGGTTCCATCGTTGACTTGGCATTTCACCGCCACCAACGTGCGCGATTTCGCCTTCGCCGCCGGACCCAACTTCCGCTGGGACGCCAGCGGGTACAACGGCATCCTCATCGAGGATCTCTATCGGCCCACAGCAGACAAGTGGGCCGAAGTGAATCGAATGGGAAGGGAAGCGATCAAGTACTTCAGCGAGCAGTGGTATCGCTATCCATGGTCACACGCCACCACCGTCGAAGGTCCCATCGAGGGAATGGAATACCCGATGCTGACTTTCACGCCCAACAGTCCCACTCGCGAAGACGAGCAATGGGTGATCGCGCACGAGTTCGGGCACGAGTGGTTCCCGATGATCGTAGGCTCGAACGAGAGGCTTTATCCATGGATGGATGAAGGCTTCAACACCTTCATCGATCTGGCGAACGCGGCGAAATATTTCCAGGGCACGCCGTACGGCGACTCGATCGAGGTGCACCCGCTGCACTTATACTCCGATCACGCCAAGCCCGGTGACGAACAACCGCTCATCACGAACCCGACGCAGGTGCGCGATCTCTTCTGGGTGGGATACCAGAAGCCTGCCCTGATGATGCAGATGCTGCGCTATGAAGTACTCGGCAAGGAGCGCTTCGATGCTGCCTTCCGCGAGTACATCCGCGCCTGGGCATTCAAGCATCCGACACCCGCCGATTTCTTTCGGATGATGCGCGATGAATCCGGAATGGATCTCGACTGGTTCTGGCGCGGCTGGATTTTCTCGACCGCCCGCCTTGACCAGGCAGTCGACTCGGTCACGGCTCGCTCCGACGGCGGCTCCAATGTGCATCTCTCGAGTCGCGCGACGATGGTGATGCCGGCGGAAGTCTCGCTCACCTTCAGCGACGGATCTCACACCGCCGTCAAGCTGCCCGTCGAGATGTGGAACCTCGGGTCGCAGTTCGTCTACCGAGTTCCGGATAAAAAACGCGTCACGCGCGCCGAGGTCGATCCGCGACGCGCGGTGCCGGACATCGATCGCGCGAACAATGTGTGGCCGAGAGACAAGTGACGAGGCCAATCATGAATCCGCTCACCGACTGCAGGCAATGTGGCGTCAGACTTGGCCGGCGCGCCGCGCGATGGAGCACTCTCGCCTCGCTGCTCTTTGCTGGTCTGTCGTGCGTTCCGAAGACGGTTTTCGATGTCATAATCGATGGCGGCACAATTTACAGTGGCGTCGAGGGAGACGTGCCGTACGTCAGCGGCATAGGGATCATGGGCGATCGGATCACCGGCATAGGGGGCATGGCGTACGCGAAGGTCCACATTGACGCGCGCGGAATGGCCGTCGCGCCCGGATTCATCAACATGCTGAGCTGGGCAAATGAATCCCTTATTCAGGACGGACGGAGTCAGGGAGACATCCGACAGGGCGTGACCCTCGAAGTGATGGGTGAAGGCTCGTCGATGGGCCCGCTCACGGAGAAGATGCGCCAGCAGATGATCGAGGACCAAGCTGATATCAAGTACGACGTCCCTTGGACCACGCTTGGCGAGTACCTCGATTACCTCGTAAAGAAGGGTATCTCCACGAACGTGGCGTCGTTCGTCGGCGCAACGAGCTTGCGCGTACATGAGATCGGGTACGCCGATCGCCCGCCTACACCCGAGGAGCTGCAGCGCATGCAAGCGCTCGCTCGACAGGCAATGGAAGAAGGCGCGATGGGAGTCGCCTCCGCGCTCATTTACGCACCAGCTTTCTACGCCAGGACTGACGAGCTCATTGCGCTTTCGAAGGCGGTCGCACCGTACGGCGGGATGTACATCTCGCACATGCGGAGCGAAGGAGCGCGACTTCTCGAAGCGATCGACGAGCTGATCACGATCTCGCGTGAAGCCGGCGTTCCAGCAGAGATCTACCATATGAAGGCTGCCGGACAGCCGAACTGGGGAAAGCTCGAGGCAGCGATCGCGAAAATTGAGCAGGCGCGCTCGAGCGGACTTCACGTGACGGCTGATATGTACAACTACATCGCCGGCGCCACTGGCCTCGATGCGTCGATGCCGCCCTGGGTACAGGAAGGTGGTTACAAGGAATGGGCGGCGCGCTTGAAGGATCCCGCGATCCGCTCTCGCGTCGCGCGGGAGATGCGCACGCCGACCGACAAATGGGAGAATCTCTTCGTCGGCGTGGGCTCTCCCGACAAAATCCTTCTCATCTCGTTCAAAGCCGATTCGCTCAAATACCTCACTGGAAAAACGCTGGCCGAGGTAGCGCGCATGCGAGGCAAATCACCGGAAGAGACGGCGATGGACCTGGTGATTCAGGACGGAAGCCGCGTGGGGACCGTGTACTTCTTGATGTCGGAAGCCAACGTGCGTAGACAGCTCCAGCTACCGTGGGTGAGCTTTGATTCAGACGAGGGATCGTATGCCCCGGAGGGTGTCTTTCTCAAATCGAACGTGCACCCGAGAGCATACGGCAACTTCGCCCGTCTCCTCGGAAGGTACGTGCGCGACGAGAAAATCCTGCCGCTGCAGGAAGCAGTCAGAAGGCTGAGCACTCTTCCCGCGGAGAATCTCAAGCTGCGACAGCGCGGCAAGATCATGCCGGGATACTACGCCGACATCGTTATCTTCGACCCGAAAACCATTCAGGACCACGCGACGTTCGAGAAGCCGCATCAGTACTCGACGGGTGTGCGCGACGTCTTCGTGAACGGCGTGCAAGTCCTACGCAATGGCGAGCACACGGGCGCACTTCCGGGACGCGTCGTTCGCGGTCCTGGCTGGACGGGGTGGAAAAGCGCGCGATAGGCTTAGCGAGTTACGGCAATGCGAACGCGACAAACGCGCCGCGCACTGGCCCACCGGTTCCTACACCGGCGCGGGCTCCACCGTAGCCGCCAAACGCCGCGATCACGACGAATTGTTTGCCGTTCACCTCATACGTGATCGGGGTCGCGTTGCCGGAGTTCACCATCACCGTCTCCCATAACAGTTTGCCCGTATCCTTATCGA
>DASZZU010000119.1:0-5862 GCA_035544855.1 Gemmatimonadaceae bacterium
CTCCATTGCAACTATAGTGTTGTCGAACGTCGGCGGCTGGGTCTGCTTGGCGATCGCGTCGATCTCCGCGAGCTGCTGGCGCATCCCTTCCTCGAGCCCGGGCTGGTAGTCCTCGTTCCGGATGAGATCGAAGCGGGGCGCGTGATACGGGAGCGTGCTCTCGACAAAAAACGGATTCGATCCCGCGGCGACGACCGGTGCTGGCGTCGAGCCAGTCCGGGTCGCGACCGGCGCGCAGCTGATCACAGCGATCGCGCAACAAGTCAGCGCCAGGGAAGGCGTTACGGAAAGACGTGCCGAGCGGCTCGCTCGGACATTTGCAGAATCAAGGGAGTTTTTCATGGATACCGTGAGGAGATGCATTGTTGCAAAATTGTCGAGCGTAGGGAGACTATTCCAGAGGCATGGCCATCCAATCTCTGCAATATTTTTCTGCTACTGGATCCAGGCGCAGCTTTAAACAGCAACTGAAGACTACCCGCCGGGGAACTGCGAACTGAAGACTACCTGCCAGGGGCGTTCGGCGGGCCCCGGCAGGTAGTCTTCAGTTTTGTTTTTTTCAGTGCGATCCCACAGGCTCGACGACCATCACCATGAAGGTCCCCGAGAGAATCGGCGGCCGGCGTCTCGGATTCGTCGCCGTCGACTCTGCCGGTGCCGGCCCGAACTTGGCTGAGACTACGTAGAGGCGGTGACTGGCGGGGTCGAGCCCCATGTTCCGCGCACCCTGTGCGGTCTGAACGTTCTCGACGACGTGATAAGTGTCGGGGGTATCCTGATGGATGACGGTCAGCGTTCCGTCCGCATTCGACGCGTACGCGTCACGCTTCACCGGATCGTATCCGGCACCGTCGACACCGCGACCGATTGGGACCGTGGTGATCACCCGACCATTCCTGTAATCAGAGATCGCCATCTCGCCGCTCCGACAGCCGCTGAACAATCTCTGGTGTCTCGTATCGATCGCCATCGAGACGGGATTCTTGCAGGGGGCCGTAGACCAGCGACGCGTGACGCGCAGGTTCCGGGCGTCGATCTCCGCGATTTGGCTGCTGTCGGTGAGATTCACGTAGATCATCCCGTTCCGCGCGGACAGACCCTCTTCGGGCTTCCCGCCGAGCGGAATGTTGGTGATCAAGGTTCCCTTGCGCGGATCGATCACGGTCGAGGAGTTCGCGTCGCCGTTGAAGGTGAAAATGCGCTTTGATGCGGGGTCGTAGATGATCGCATCAGCGTCTTCCGCCGCCGGGATTCTGCCGAGGGTCTTGTACGTCCTCGAGTCGAACATGACGACGGAGCTGTCGTTGCCGGACGTGGCGAATCCGCGCCCGGTCCCTGCCGCCAGCGCGGTGCCGTGGGCTCCGTTGATGCCGGTGATCTCGCCGATCAGATGTCCATCGTTCATGTCCACGACCATCACCCTGTTCGATCTGCCGATGAAGAGTCGGTGGTTCGGGGCATCGGGAACTACGTAGTCCCAGCCGCCATCTCCACCGACAGTGTAGGTGTGGGTGATGGTGTACGCCTGCGCGGACAGCGGTGGAGCGGCAAAAAGCGGTACCAGAAGGGATAGCAGCAGGATCGATCGACGCATGATGTTCCTCGTAATTGAAGTTATCGTCATCGCCAAACGCTCTCTGGAAAAGGCGAGGCATTCCTGTCGCCGGCGCCGACGCTGCCCAGGCCGAAATTTTCCTCGATTGTCCTGAGCAGGCTGTAATGTGTCAAAGGGGCGGTGTACTTGCCCGGCTTTACCACGCTCCCGAGCAATAGCGTAAGGACCCGATTGTCGCGAGTCCCGCCCTCGTCCCAGGTGATCACGACCAGTGTCCGCTGATGCATCGCGATCGTGCTCTCCAGCCTTCGAATGAATCCGTTGAGCCAGGTGGACGAAGCATCGAGCGATGTGTCATGACCATCGTTGAACATGTTGGGCGTGTAGAACGAATAGGTGGGTAGCTTGCCCGCCCGCGCGTCGCGCATGAACTGGCTGGCGCTGACGACGCGCCCGCACCGGTCCGGGTTGTTCTGTATGGAAGCGAAAGCCAGCAGGGGAACGTGCTTCCTGGCGTAAAGCTCCGTTGGCGCAGCGGTTGGAGTGAGCCGCCCCGCACCCGCCCCGCTCCCCAGATAGCAACCGCCCGGATAATCCTCGGCGTACGATTTCCAGGTGAGATTCTTTTGTTCCAGCCGATCGACGATGGTCGCGCCCTTCAGCGGGGGCGGTCTGTGATCGCTGTTCAATCCGAAGGTGGTGCCGGCGACGATGGCGAGATAATTCGGAAAGGAAGGATGTGTGATCGCGTGGTAATTCGAGAACCACGCGGCCTTCCGGCTAAGCGAAGAGATGTACGGGTCGGCCAGCGCCTGCTCTGTCCCCTCGTTCTCCATCAACACGATCACGACCTGATCGAAGTGCTTCCCCACCGGTTTCGCGGAGTCGATCTGGGCGTGCATCGATGATGGAAAGCTCAGCCAGCTGAGCGACGCTGCGCACACGATCGCCGTGGCAAGGTTACGACGGGACGGCATGTAACTCACTGGCATTTCTTCACTAATGCGACGGGCTGACGGGGAGCACGCTTGTTGCCTATACGAACCGGTGCGCGAGCGAGCGATAACGATAGTGCAACTCTCGAATGCGCGAGCTTCGTTGTCATTTTCCTGACAGGTAGTCATGCGATCCGAAAAACTTCTTCTTGTATTCTCCCTGGTGATTGGCGCTGTGGCAGGCTCTTCGGCCTGTTCAAAGGCGCAGCAGCCGGCAAAGCAGCCGACTGGCGCGAGCGTGGTCACGCCGGAGGAGCGGCAGCTCTATCTCGACGCCGCCCGCACGTCCTGGAATTTCGTGAACAGGATCACGGAGCCGTCAACGGGCCTTGCCAGGGCGCACGCGACCTATTCGTACGTCACGCTCTGGGACATCGCGGGGGTCATCGCCGCCAATTATACGGCGCACGAGCTCGGGTTCATCAACGACGCAACCTACGACTCGCACATCCAGCGCATACTCGCCACGCTGTCGACCATCGATCTGTTCGATAGAGCGGCGTTCAATCGCATCTACGACGCGAAGACGGGACGGATGGTCGATAATGCATCGAAGATCTCCAACCTCGGCGCGGGGTGGTCGTCGGTAGACATTGGGCGTCTCCTCATCTGGCTCCGCATCCTCTCGGTCAAGCAGCCGAAGTACGCACCGCTCGCGACACAGGTCGTGAGACGGCTGAACATGTCGAAGCTGCTGAACGATGGATATCTGCAAGGCGTGGATGTCGACCCGAAGACCGGAAAGAGACAGACCTTCATCGAGAACGAGATCGGATACCAGCAGTACGCGCTCTCCGGTTTTGCGATGTGGGGAGCGCAGGTCAATTCCGCGGGACTTGATGTGCGCTCGAACGTCGCCGTCGCCAACGTACTCGGAGTGCGACTGCTGGTCACCAGTCCGGGAAACGATAGAGTGATGAGCGAGCCCTTCATCATGCTCGGGATGGAAACCGGCTTTCGCTCACCGCAGCTCGGACGCCAGGCGGCGCAGGTTCTCGCCGCACAGACGGCGCGGTATCAACGCACGGGAATCGTCACGGCGGTGACGGAAGACGCGCTGCCGGATCCTCCCTACTACTTTTACTACTACAGCGTTTACCACCGGGGAAAATCGTTCGTCGTGGAAGGTCCGGGCGACAACAAGTACGTCGAGCGTCCTCGCTGGGTGAGCTCGAAGGCGGCATTCGGGTGGAATGCGGTGCTGCCGAACGCGTACACGCAGCTCGTGTTGAGAACTGTGCGGCCCGCGGGCACCCCGAACGGTTGGGGCTCGGGCGTGTACGAGGACACTCTCCAACCGACCGGAGTGCCCAGCCTGAATACAGCGGCGCTAATCATGGAGTCGGCGCTGTACAAGACTCGTGGGCGTCCAATTCTTGCCAACTAGATCATCGTCATAAGGCGACGACAAAAAGCGGCTTACCGCACGAAAGCCGGTGCGGTCCTTGGGGCGCTGATCAATACGCGAGCTAGTCAGGCAGCTCGCGTATTTTTTGTTTGGGCGGCGGTGGGTCGACCACGATGGGCGCCACGTCGTACTTCCACTGCACGTAAGCCATGCGATCGAGGAGGCTGTTGAGCTCCTCTTCTGTGAGCGTCGTGCAGAATCGCGCGATCCGGCGCGCGATCGCGGCGCGCGCAGTGGCTATGGCTTCAGATCTTCCTTTGTCGTCCATCAGGTTGTGGCCGGGGCCGGGATTTTACCGATCACTCGGCGGCGGCGAACTCTCGCGCTCGATGATCGCGTCACGCTTCTTCCACCGATGCATCTGATGACACTCGGGACACTGGATCGGGTCCTGATCCTCGATAGGCAACATCTCGAACGTCTGCGCGTCCATCGCAAAGCCCGTATAAACCAGTTTGCCCGTTTTTGGGCATTTGATCAGTATGCGGTTCAACCTTTCCTCATCAACATTCGCACTGATGAGGCGCTGCAAGTAAGGGTCCGCTATCTCGGGGTTATTCCTAACACGGCCTTATTTGGCGCACTTGACCTGCGCCTTGACCTGAACGGTCTTGTCCGTCGGCGACATCTCGTTCGATATGACGAGGTGATAGTTGCCGGCGCCGGGAAGATCGTAGCTCAGGGTAGTCTCAGACCCGCGAAATGTTTCCCACGACGAATGTGGAATCGCGGCCGGGTTCGCATGCCAGAAGATGTATTCGTCGTCGGTGAGCAGGAACGTCTCGAGATCGCGATCGAATCCTCCCGTGCCGTGCAGTTGTCCGACGAGCTGACACTTCTGATCCGTCTCGGGAACGACGAAACCGTAGTCGAGCGCGTCGTGCGCCTGGAGGTGGGCGGCTTTGTTGTCGGCGACTTTTTTCGTGACAAGCTTCGTGGCCGTGACGCTGGTGGTGGGAACACCCGCAACCGTTGTCGGAAGGACGCCAAGCGCTATCGCTGGTGCGACAGACGGCTCGCCGACCGGCTCGGTGCTGATTTCCGGCGCAGAGTAAATGGGAGTCTTCGCAGGCGTGGCGCGGGCGACATCGGGCGCGCCCTGAATCAGGATCCCCATCACGACGTACGCGACGACGAGGCCGGCGGCGACTCCTATTCGCGCCTTGGTGTCGGCGGGATCAGAAGTTGGCGGTGCGTCCTGCGACCGGTCCCAGCCGCATTGCTCGCATTCCTTGGCCGAATCCTTCATCGGCGCGCCGCAAAAATTGCAATTTTTCTTCATGCTGCATCCTCGGGCACGCCACGCTGTGGGCCGGCTTTCCGGTGAACCCTTCTATGGTATGAGGACGAGCCAGTTTCGCGCGTAGATACAGCACTACGCCTTGCCGACCGCCACCATGCGCAGCATCACGGCGCTATGCGGTTTCACTTCAGCGGAGTACTTGCCTTTCACCTTTCCGATCTCGGCGTGTGACCAGAGATCGCGCACGCTCGCCGAGTCCGTATGAATCCCGACGCGAGGGAGATAAACGGTTATCGTGTCAGCCTTTGCCGACCGATTGAGGAGCACCACCGCGTGAGTTCCATTGCGTAGAGGCTTTGCCCACACCTGCAGGTCGGGCACCGGCTCCCACACCAGAATGCCCTGAGCGCCGAGTGAGTCCTGATCGACGGCGAGAACCTCGGGATTGGTGAGGATGATTCTCGTCGCCTCGGACATGCTGCGCAGATCGTTCCCTGCGATGAGTGGTGCGGCCTGGATAGCCCAGAGACTGATGTGCGCGCGGTACTCGTCGTCGGTCATGCCGCCGTTGCCGACTTCGAGCATGTCGGGATCGTTCCACGCGCCCGGTCGCGCCACGCTCGAGTGCTGTGACGACTGATCGAGGTTGGCGAGCATAGAG
>DASZZU010000120.1:0-2214 GCA_035544855.1 Gemmatimonadaceae bacterium
AGGTCTGCTGCTGGTTTCTGTCTGGGCTTCTCCGTTGAGGGCTCAAGACACTACTCGTGTCACGGCTGATTCGGCAGTAGTACCGGCGTCGAGTCTCTACCGTAATCCGAAGCGCGCCCTCATTCTGGGGAGCGTCATTCCGGGAGCCGGGCATATCTATGCCGGAGAGTATGTTCAGGGCTTTTTTATCTATGAGGCTACGGTCGGAGGGATAGGAGGGGGCGTGATGACGTTCATCTTCGACAGATGCATGCTGAGCTTTCTTAGCGCAACGCACTGTGACTCCGGCCCGCAGTGGCCCCATCAGGTGCTCGGCGTGGCATTAGTTGGAGCCGGCATATGGGAATGGATCTCAAGCGCTCGCGATGCCCCTCATGCCGCGGAACGCGCGAACGCGAAGCACCGTCGCCAAACATTCGCAGCGACGCCTATCATCGAGGCTCCAGTTGACGCGTACAGCGGCTGGCGGGTCGGCGCTGCGATCCACTGGTAGGATTTCTGCTCATCCCTAACGGACTTCGCAACTTACGATAACTTTTCCAATCGCTCGCCGATTCTCTTCCATCCTTATCGGGTGACTCCAACGTGAAGAATCACTTGCGTGCGTTCGTTCTGGTTCTGTTCATGTCCGCTGCTGCCGGAGCTCAAACCACCGACTGGCCGAATCTACAGAAGTACCGCGAGGCAAACGCCAAACTCTCCCCGCCCGTGAAAAGCGAAAACCGCGTAGTCTTCTTCGGCAACTCGATCACCGAGGGATGGGCACCCTACTTCGCTGCGATGTTTCCCGGCAAACCGTATGTCGGCCGCGGTATCGGCGGGCAGACCACGCCGCAGATGCTCGTCCGGTTCCGTCAGGACGTCATTGCGCTAAAGCCAAGAGTCGTCGTGATCCTCGCGGGCACCAACGACATCGCGGGCAACACCGGCCCTTCGACAATCGAGATGATCGAGGACAACCTCGCCTCGATGGCGGAACTGGCGAAGGCGAACGGAATTCGCGTGGTGCTCTCGTCGGTGCTTCCCGTCTATGACTATCCGCGGAAGCCGGGCTTGCAGCCCGCGCCGACAATCATCGCGCTCAATCAGTGGATGAAGGGTTACGCACGCGAACACGGCGCGGTGTATCTCGACTACCACTCCGCGATGGCCGACTCGCGCGGTGGAATGCGCAGCGAGCTTTCTCCCGACGGTGTCCATCCGAATGAAGCCGGATACCGGGTCATGGCGCCGCTCGCGGAGCGAGCAATCGACAAAGCTTTGCGGAAAGTGATCGCCGGCTCGAAAAAACTGGGGCGACTTTCGTCGCTCAGTTGAATCGCGTCGTTCTCCAAAGCGCCACGCCCACTCCCGCCAGCATACCCAGCGTCGCGACTATGAGCACGGCCGCCCACTCCCATCGGAGCGCGATCTGAGGCGCGCGCGCCACCAGCGCAAACCCGATGATCGTCGCCGTCGCCACGCTCACCACCAGCCAGTCTATCCAGGTGCGGCGGCGGACGATCGAGCTCGTATCTTCGCCCGCGATTCGCGATCGCGTGTACTCAGGATCGACACCATACCGCTCACTCTCTCGCGCCGCGGCCTGCTGCCAACGCAAATGCTCACTTCGACTCACTGACGAAAGAGCGATGACGCCGGCGCCGAGCGCCATCACGATCGATCCGCCGATGACCTGCGCCAATACCGAGTGAGATGCGCCGCGCAGCTCGCCGAAAACGAGGATTCCCCATAGCAGTCCCCACAACTGGTTCGTGTTCGAGAGCGGAATCCCGCGCGTGATCCCGGCGTACTTGACGGCGTACTGCTGAAACAGATCTCCGACGACCCACACGAACCCGCCGGCCAGAAGCCAGAAGAGTACATGCCGCGCACCAGACAGCTGCGCCCAGAGCGGACTCACGCCGCCGGAATAGGTGAGAGCAAGCGCGGTCATCATCCCCAGCTCACCTACGGTGAAGAACGTGATGAAGGAGAGCGGGCTCATCCCGGTGAGATAGGCTTTGCGGTACGGGATGTACATTGTCCCCCACAGCACGCCGGCGGATAGTGCGGCAGCAACACCGCGAGCCGCATCACGCGGTGGCACCTGCGCCGCCGATGCAATCGCCAGCGCAGTCGCTCCAGCGAACATGAGCACCGCGCCGCCGAGCACTCCGGCCCAGCGGCGCCAATCCGCGCCGCGCAATTCCTGGAAGAAGAGAATCCCCCAGA
>DASZZU010000121.1:0-13371 GCA_035544855.1 Gemmatimonadaceae bacterium
CGTAACCTCGGCCGCCGCGGATCTGCAGCGTGTCGTCGACGATTCTCCAGCCCGCTTCAGTGTTGAACAGCTTGGCGATCGCCGCCTCGAGCCGGATGTCATACCCGCCCTTCTCGTAGAGTGCGACCGACAGCTCGGCGATCGCCTCCATCGCGAAGGTGTAGGCGGTCATGCGTGCCAGCTTCTGCGCAACAGCTTCGTGCTTGCCGATCGGCTGTCCCCACTGCACCCGCTCGCTGCACCATTTGCGCGTGATAGAGACCATCTGCTTTCCGGCAGCCGCGCAACCAGCTGGAATGGTGAGTCTACCGGTGTTCAATGTGACGAGCGCGAGCTTCAACCCCTTGCCCTCTTCCCAGAGCATGTTCTCGCGCGGAACCCGCACGTTGGTGAAGCGGATGACGCCGTTCTCGATCGCCTTGAGTCCCATGAAGCGCAGGCGGTGAACGACTTCCACGCCCGGCATCGACGACTCGACGATGAAGGCGGTGATCTGCTTCACCGGCTTCCCCTTGATCACCTTCTCGGGCGTCCGCGCCATCACCACGAACAGCTCGGCGCGTGTTCCATTCGTGCACCAGAGCTTCTCGCCGTTGATGACGAAGTATTTTCCGTCTTCGGTTGGCGTAGCCGTGCAGCGCATGTTGGCGGGATCGGAGCCGGCGTCGACTTCCGTCAGCGCGAACGCGGAGATCGCTCCCTTGGCGAGCCGCGGGAAATACTTTCGCTTCTGCTCCTCGGTACCGAACAGCTTGAGCGGTTGAGGTACTCCGATCGACTGGTGCGCTGACAGGAGCGCTGTGAGCGATCCGTCCTTGGATGTCACCAGCTCGATGGCGCGGATGTAACTCATCTGCGACAAGCCCAATCCGCCATATTCCTTTCCAATCTTGATCCCGAACGCGCCCATGTCGCGCAGCTCCTGCACGACGGATTCGGGAATCTCGCCCGTACGATCGATCTCTTCCGAATCGACCCGCTCCATGAACGAGCGCAGCTTGTCCATGAAAGGCTTGGCCCGCGCTTCTTCGGCGGCGTCCGCCGGCGGGTGCGGATGAATGAGGTCGAGACGAAAGCGGCCGAGGAATAACTCCCGGACGAAGCTCGGGTGAGCCCACTCGGTCTCGCGCGCGCTCTCCGCTACATCGCGCGCTTCCTTCTCGCTGGCTGTTCCAACCGATATGTCGCTCATGTACGCCTTAGGAAGATAATCACTCCACCAATAGAAATGGCCGCAAAGGAAAACCACTGGATGGCGTAGTTGCGGTGTGGGCCTTCATCGAGCGGAGCTGGCTCGACGCGCGGTGGTCCGCTCCCGGAGCGCGCTGAGTCCGTCACAACGACGTAGTAGTTGGCGATCGGGTACGGAAACAGGTGCCGCATCCCTGCGCGATCGAGCCGCCTCATCGATCGCGGACGTGCCGGATTGGGCGCGTCAAATGGTCCTCTCGTGGGAAATACTTCAACAAACCCGTTCGCATCGACGCTGTCTCCTTCACGCCACCGCTTCGTCTCGACCGTCACTCCGTCCGGCGAGTATACCCAGCCCCGATTGACGAGCACCGCAGTGTCGCTTCCAGCGCGGCGAATTGGAGTAAGAATGTTGACGCCGGGCGATCCGTTGCGTCCGCGAAGTGTGAGCACGATCTCGTTCCCATAATCGTACGCCCCGCGAACGCGAACTCTTCTGAAATGCGCCATCGCTGTGTCGGATGGGACTGAATCCAACGGCACCTCCGGTGCGAAGCGTCGCGATGCCAGGAGCGCGTTGGCCGTGCGTCGCTCCGAGAGCCGGCGCAGCTGCCAGAAGCCGAGCGAAATCGAAAGCGCGGCGAAGGAGATCGCGAAGATGCTGAGGACCCATTTCCGAAAGCTCATTCCCGAAATATCGCTCGGGAGCATGAACTACCGCTCGGGCTGGCATCAAGGACCAAGGGTTATACGGATTTGGCGGATTGGAAACGGATTAATCCGTATAACCCTTCGTCAGAGTGGCCTGCCCGAGCGGCACCTGCAGTTCGGTGTCCCGCGGCGGGCTAAAAGAGCGACATCTGCTCGCCGAGCAGATCGGGATCGACCGGAGTCTGGCCAAGACGATACTGGAATTCCCGCGCAGTGGCAGGACTGTGCCCCGAAAAGTGATTCGCGACGTAGCCATAGATGTGCGAGACCTTCTCCGACAAACTTTCGATCGCGTCGCTCCACGCATCCACTTCTCGCGAGCGATCGACCTGCACCCGTGAGTAGTCGACCAGATCGCGGTTCGGTCCCATCCATCTTATGTACGCAAAGTCCGCCGTCGGACGCGCCGCGAGGCTCAGCATCAGCTTGCGCGGAACCCACCTCCCATCTACGAGAGCAAGAGCAATGTTGTGCTCCGAGAGAAGCGCGAGAACTCCGTCGGTGATCCAACCGCGATGTCTGAATTCGATAGCGATACGGAGATCGCTGGGAACATGTCCGATGAAATCGACCAGCGCCGGTAGCTCGCCCGGCTGGAAATCAGGGCCCATCTGAACGAGTACCGGTCCGAGCTTGTCGCCCAGCTCTCGCGCGCGCTCGAAGAACGCCTCCGATGCGCCGGTATCGTCGCGCAGCCTGTGCTCGTGAGTGATCTCCTGCGGCAGCTTGAGGGCAAAGATGAATCCCTTCGGAGTGCGATCGACCCAGCTTCGTATCGTCGTCGCGGCGGGGGAGGCGTAGAAAGTGGAATCGACTTCCACCGAATCGAACGCGCGCGCGTAAACAGTGAGAAAATCAGACGGCCGAGTGCCCGTCGGATAAAACGGCCCGACCCAGGCGTCGTAGTTCCAGCCTTGCGTGCCGATGTGAATCTCCGCGGACATGACGTTCAATCGGAAGCCGCGAAGTCCCGCTGTCAAGTCGGGGAGAGCTACCCAAGGGCTCGCTCAGGCATCAGCTCGCGAGCCCGAGGGTCGCGCTTCGCGACGCCCTGAATGAGAGGGGGCGACAATAGTGTTGTCAGCAGCACCATCAGCGTAATCGCCCCGAACAACGAGGCATCGAGAGCGCCGATCGCGAGTCCCGTTTGGGCTACTATCAGCTCAACCTCGCCCCTCGGGAGTATCGCTGTCCCGATGAGTGCCTTGTTCCCCTTGAACCATACCGGGACGTACGCGGCGATGAGCTTCCCGACCGCGCCCGCCACCAGCAACACGAGGGTGATCAACAACGTCCTGGGCTCGGCGAGGGCGCGGAGATCAACCGACGCACCAACGGAGGCGAAGAAGATCGGCGTGAGCAAAGTGCCCATTGCGCCCGCCGAGCGTTGGACATCGTCGCACTGGTCGATCCGGTTGAGCAAGACTCCGGCAACGAATCCTCCGACGATGATCGCCGAGCCCAACAGGCCGGCCAGCGCAGCGAGCGAAAAGGCGAAGGCCAGACCCATTACGGCGATCGTCGTCGATGAACGAAGGCGCTTTGCCGCGTGAAACAGCGGCGGCACGACGAAGCTGCCCACAATGATTGCGACCGCGACGAATCCGAAGGCAACCGCGCTCGTACGCGCAACGCTGCCCGCGGTTATGGCGACACCCGCGGCGAAGCTTCCGATTACCGAAAGGATCACCAGCCCGATTATGTCGTCGAGGACGGCCGTTCCCAGCACCAGTTGGCCTTCCTCCGTCTGGAGGAATCCCAGCTCGGAGAGAACCCGTGTGGAGACGCCGATGGATGTCGCGGTCAACGAGGCGGCGCACACAATCGCCGCCAGCCGTCCGACTCCCATAGCCGAGAGCGCCGCGTACCCGAATGCGAATGGAAGCGTCACTCCGACCACCGCAATAACCGTTGCCGTCCCTCCAACACGCGTAAGCGCGCGCAGATCCGTCGCGAGTCCGATCTCGAAGAGGAGGACTAACAAGCCGAGCTGGGCCAGGATGTGGATTCCGACATCGCCGGGATCGAGAATGCCCAGGACGGAAGCGCCGAGGACGACACCGCCGAGGAGCTCGCCAAGTATTGCGGGCTGTCCAACCTTCTCCGCGAGCACGGAAAGAACCCGCGTCGTAAAGAGGACGGCCGCGACCACGAGCAGCAGATGAACGAACGAGTAAGAGTCAGTCATTTGTATCGCCGCCCTATGCCGACCAGGGTTCTCCAAAGACGAACGACGCGATTCCTGATCACCGGTAGGTCTCGAAGAATCCGCTGCCGGTGCCGACGAGTGGCTGTCCCTCGATTCGACCGGAGATGCGCGCCGTCCCCTTCATCTGGATGAAATACGGGTGAGCTTTTTCAGTGCCGAGCGGATCACCACGCTCTCCTTCCTTGGCGTTCTGAGGGCGAGTGTCAGTGGCGATAGCATCCTCGATCGAGATGTCCACGTTCAAAGTGTCGTCGCCACGAATATCGGAGAACCGCGCGCGCGAAGGAACATGCAGGATCGTCGCTCCGGAGTTGATGGTCCGGGTGTCTTCGTAGGAGATGAGCTTCGGCCGGAACACGGCGCGGAATCCAAGCGAGTCGATCAGATACACGAGCACCGGCGGGGCCGACGCGCCGCTGTCTGGCGGGAATACCCGTCCATAAAGGAACGCGTACTGTCCAGCGCGCGATGCGCCCCAGTCCCAGGTCACGCCGCGCCAGACTCCCCAGTTGTGATCGTGATAGGATTGTGCGTCGGTGAGCTTCTCGCACTGGCCCTCGACGCACAGTGTTCCCGACGCCGACGCGCGCAGCGCCGGAACCGTGTATCCGGAGACAAACCCTCCCGACCCCATCGCGACGCCCGGGAAATAGGCGTACGGAGCCGGATGCACGATCAGCGAGATATCGGCTTTGCCAGCGCTCGCGCGTACTTCGTAGTCACCGTTCGGCAAAACAGTGACGTGCGAGTCTCCGAAAACCAGATTCGCATCCGTCGTCGAGAAACGCACCCGCGATCGACCGAGCGTCGCGCCGAAGCGACGTGTCGCTCCGTTCTGCTCGCGCAACGTGATTCCGACCCTTCCTGCCCATTTAGTGCTGGTGACGTCACCACCAACGATGAAGGAGATGAACGCCCAACGCTTGCCGCCCTCGGAGAGCACATTGAAGTAGTGCCACTCCGCCCACGTGTCTCTGTTGGCAATGCTGTCGCCGGGCAAATGGAAATGATCGATCTCGTGCCGAAGCTCCGCGAGAGTGGGAGCTATCCAGCGGCGGTCGCCTTCGTCGTTCTCCCACTTCCCCTTCACAATCTCGGGCGCGGCACCGACAGCGCGCGTCGCCGCTGGGATCTCTCCGCTCGCATGAACAGGATATTCGCGACCGTCGCTCGTGCGAACGTACAGCAGCCTGCCTTCGATCTGCGGTGCGACGGCCGAGATCTCCCCTCCGAACCGAGGTGACGCGAAAAGCTGGCGATACAGAAACGACGCGTGATCGATGGAGAAAAAGAGTCCGCCTATCCCTCCCGTCTTCATCACCTCTACATCGAGTCCTTCGGGAAGGACTGTGATCGACCCGCCGCCCACGAGCTTCTCGTTGCGCGCCTGGGACAGCATCGCCTCCCCAATCGAGAGGAGCACGATCATCACCGCGACGCCGACGCCATAGCCGAAGAAGAGCAGGACAGACCGCCATGGCCTATAGCTGATGTTGCGTAACGCGAGCTGTGCGATCATGCGTCCACTATCCTGCCGTCCAGCATGTGGACCTTGTGGCGCGCCGCATTCGCGAGATCCTCGTCGTGCGTCACGACGACTATGGTGGTTCCATCTGAGTTGAGACGTCGAAACAGGGAGATGATTTCGGTACCTGTACGCGCATCGAGCTCGCCCGTAGGCTCGTCGGCGAGAAGCAGAGCCGGGTGATTCGCCAACGCACGCGCGATCGCTACCCGCTGCTGCTCACCGCCGGATAGCTCCGACGGTCGGTGCCGCTGACGAGAGCTCAAGCCAACATAGGCGAGGAGCTCCGCCGCCCTCGCCTTTCTTTCTTCGGCCGGCACCTTCGCCTCCGCCATCGGTAGTGCCACGTTCTCGAGCGCCGACAGTATCGGCATTAGATAAAACCGCTGAAACACGAAGCCAATGTTGTGCAACCGAAACGATGTCGCCTCGCGGTCACTCATCGCGTCGACCCGCTTCCGCGCGATAGTCACGGTTCCTGACGTCGGCTGATCTATCACTCCGATGAGATTCAGAAGCGTCGACTTTCCGCAGCCGGACGGCCCGACGATCGCTACATAATCGCCGCGCTCGACGTCCAGCGATACTCCCTGAAGCGCGTGCACACGCTCGGCGCCAAGTGCATAGTCGCGACGAGCCTCACGCAGAGACACGATCGGAGCTACATCGGGTATCACGCGATCGCCTCACGGCGGAGCGACTCGGCGATCGGTAGCGAAGCCGCGCGCCACGCCGGATAGATCCCCGCCGCGATTCCACTGACGATCAACAGGCCCAGCGCCGACCACACCGCGCGGGGTTGGAAGAGAAAGAAGTCGATCGCCACCGGCAGACCTGGAAACGCGGAAAGAATCGAGTTCAGATACCGCGCAGTGAGCAGCCCGAGTCCGAGTCCAAGAAGTGCCCCGATGAAAGTGGTCGCCAGGCCTTCGACCACGATCTGTTGAACGACGTGCGCCCGCGACACTCCGATCGCGCGCATCACCGCGATCTCTCCCGCCCGCTCGTTCACCGACACCGTGACCAGAGTCGTCACGAGCAGGAATCCAACGAACAGGCTCACCGCGCCAAGAATGAATGCGAGCTGCCGGAAATAGCTGAGCCGCTGATCAACCTGCGCGATTGCCGTCGCAATGGAGATTGCGGAGACGTTCGGGATTTCAGTCGCGATCCAGTTCCGCACGCTGTCGGGATTCGCCCCCTTGCGCACGCGTACCATGAAGAGAGATGCACGGTCGCGCCTGGCCCCTCCGCCCATCGCCTCGAGAGTCTCACGACGTACAGCGGCGGACGGCTGTTCGGTAGCGCCATAAATGAAACGAACCTTTCCGGTCAGGACCAGCTTGCGTTGCCCCGAATACGTCCGCGTCTGCGGATCGTAGCCCGCAGCAACATCGAGCGTGTCGCCGAATCGCGCGCCGAGTTTCTGGAGCAGATAGTCATTCGCTACGATCGCGTCGGGAGTCGTAACATCTTGGCCCGACAGAAATTCGTAGTCGCCCTGGACGGTTGGATCGATGCCGAGCACCGCGGCGCTGACGTCGAGTGCGCCGACAGGGATGTGTATCGATCCTCCGAGCACGGGGCTGATCTCCCGAATGTCGGGATTGGTTCGGAGAACGCTCGTGATCGCGCTGACTCCAGGAATCGTCGCGTCGGTATCAAAGGGAAGCGTGCCCTTCGGCGCGAGCCGTATGTCGAAGCCCTGCGACAATAGCAGCTCGCGAAACGACTCGCGCATGCCCGTCGCCAGCATCACCATGTCCAGCAGCATGGCGGCTGCGACCGCGACACCGAGCACGGCCAGCATTGTGCGGGCTCGATGCCGGATGAGCGAAGCTTGCGCGAGTGCCGCCCTCACTCAGCGTCCAAACAGGGCGAGCGGCGGAGTCCGCACCAGTCGCATCGATGCCAGGACTCCGGCCCCGACTCCCAGCACAAGCGAGAGCGACACCGCCAGAGAAACAATCGGCGGCGTTATGATCGAGAAATAGAGTGGTGTGCGATACAACGCCTGGTAGTGCCAGTTGACGAAGAGTGACACGACCCAGCCAATCACGACCCCGAGCATGCTGCCGAGCACCGCGACGACCGCGGCCTCGATGATGATCGAGCGCACGACAGACGATCGGGAGATTCCCATGAGTCGGAGCACCGCGATGTCGCGCCGTCGCTCCTCGACCTTGAGGATCATGATACACAGTAGGAAGATGGAACTCGCGACAATTGTGATGACGCCGATCGCGCGGTGGAACCGGCTCACCACCTGAAATGTCCGCGATGTCTCGACCGCGATGTCACGCGAGCGATATGCCCTGAATCCGAAGGCGACGTGATTGATGCGCTGGAGAGTGCGGTCAATATCTGCTGAAGGCCGGGTCGCAATGGCGAAACGATCGACACGATCCCCGTAACCGGAGATTCCCTGCAGCTGGTCCAGGTGCATTCGCACCACGAAATCACCGCGCGCGACTTCGGAGGGATCAGCCCCCCTTCTTACAATCGCTCCGACAATGACAGACTCGGCCGGAGCCGAACGATCGGGTCGCGCCGAGATCGCTACACGGTCCCCGACCTTTAGATGCGCCTCGGCGGCAAAGCCTTCATCAATTGCGATCGTGCGTTGCGATGTCTGTGGCGCCTGAAGAATCAGCGCAAAGGCGAGAAAAGGAAGCAGCACACTCGAAAGCTAGCCGCGCCTCCCAGCCCTGTCTGCAAGTGGCGCGATCAGAACGTTTGCCGCGAGCGCAGGTCCGATCGATAGCTCCTGGCGTCCGACCGAAAGCGTGATCGGCCCATCATAGGGCGCGCGCGATCTCACCGTGATCTTCTTCCCCGGTAGAATCGAAAGCTCGGCGAGATACCTCAGCATCGCCGGATTTTCGCCCGACACTCTCACGACCACGCCGGAAACACCTACATCAAGTTGAGCGAGCGAAGTGTATTCGGTCTCGTCGACTGAACCGTCTCGCGTGGGAATCGGCGCGCCGTGTGGATCTACTTCCGGCTCGCCAATCGTCGCTGCCATTCGGTCCACCAGCTCGTCCGACGCCGCGTGCTCCAATCGCTCGGCCTCGTCGTGCACGCGATCCCACGGATAGCCGAGCGCTTGCGAGAGATACGCTTCGATGACGCGATGGCGTCTGAGCGTTCGCAACGCGGCTCGCCGTCCGCTCTCGGTGAGCTTTACTCCATGGTAACGCTCGTAGGCCAGCAGCCCCTGATCGGCGAGACGCCGCACCATTCCACTCACCGATGCCGGCGCAATCGCAAGTCGTTGCGCGATCTCGTTCGTCGCCGCGGGGCCGGAGCCTTTGCCGATTGCGTAGATCGCCTTTAGATAATCCTCCGCCGGAGCGGTGAGTGTCTCCGTTGTTTCGGTCTCTTCCCGGGCAGCGCTCATACAGCCGGCCGCGGCCCCGGAGGAGAGTGTGGATGTCCACGCACCATCAGCACCGGAAGCATCGAAATGTGCCGGAGCTCGCTGGCCACGCTGCCGCGCAGCACATCCGAGAGTCCGCGATGCCCGTGGGTCGCCATCGCGATCAGGTCGCAGTTCTCCCGCTGCGCGCAGTCGGCGATCTCTTTGGCGGGATCCCCACCAGCGAGAATTGCTTCCGCGCGGAAGCCATCTCGCTCGAGCGACTCGGCGATCCCTTCGATGTACTCACGGTCGCTCTTCATTTCTTCCGACTCGCGAAGGTCGAGCTGGTTGATGTTGCGGGCCGCCCATCCGTCCGCGACATGTATCAGCACGATCGACGCATCATTGCAGGTGCGTGCCAGCTTCCGGACGTGGTCCAGGATCACTTCGTCGTAGGGCGAATGCTCGACGGGAACGAGTATGCGCTGATACATCAGCTCACCGATCCGCGAAAGATTTGGAGCAGCAGCCAAATGTTGAGCCCGGCGATGATCAACGCAACAGCGTACGCGAGCACTTTGAGCCAGGCGGGGTTCACCAGCTCGCCCATCTTGAGCTTGTCCGACGTGAATGACACGAGCGGAAAGACCGCGAAAGAGAGCTGCATGCTCAGGATCACCTGACTGAGTATTAGCAGCTTGGCGGTGCCGCTCTCCCCGTACATTATCGCCACCACGGCGGCGGGGACGATAGCGATTCCGCGAGTGATCAGCCGGCGCAGCCACGGACGGAGCCGAATATTGAGGAACCCTTCCATCACGATCTGGCCCGCGAGTGTTCCGGTGATCGTAGAGTTCTGTCCCGACGCCAGCAGCGCCAAGGCAAATACGGCGCTTGCTCCCGCGCCCAGCAGCGGAGTCAACAGCTTGAACGCGTCCTGAATCTCCGCGACCTCCGCGTGTCCGCTCGTATGAAAGGTCGCGGCGGCGATGATCAGGATGGCGGCATTGATGAACAGCGCGAATGTCAGGGCGATCGTCGAATCGATGAAAGCAAAGCGCACGGCTTCACGTTTCCCTTCCACGGTCTCTTCGTACTGGCGCGTCTGCACGATCGACGAATGCAGGTAGAGATTGTGCGGCATGACGGTGGCGCCGAGTATCCCGACGGCGATGTAGAGCATCGACGGGTCGCGGAGGATTTCGCCCGAAGGAATAAATCCGCGCAAGACAGCGCCGAGCGGAGGCTGGGCCAGAAGTATCTCGAAGAGAAAGCAGGCGCCGACGGTGGCGATGAGCGCGATGACAAGCGCTTCGAGCAGGCGGAATCCTTTGTTCTGGAGATAGAGAACTATCAGAACGTCCAGAGACGTGATGATGATTCCGACCGCGATTGGAATGTGGAACAGCAGGTTGAGGGCGATCGCCGATCCGATGACCTCGGCAAGGTCGCAGGCGGCGATGGCGATCTCGCACCCGACCCAAAGTAGAAGTCCAACCGGTTTGGAGTAGTTGTCGCGACAAGCTTGCGCGAGATCGCGACCAGTGACGATACCGAGCTTGGACGCGAGTCCCTGAAGCAGAATCGCCATCAGGTTGGAGGCGAGAATCACGCTCAGCAGCGTGTAGCCGAACTTCGATCCGCCGGCGAGATCGGTGGCCCAGTTTCCCGGGTCCATGTAGCCGACCGCCACGAGGTAACCCGGTCCGGCGAATGCAGCGATCTTCCGCCACCAGCCTTTCCCTGCGACGGGGACGGTGCGATAGACCTCTACGAGCGATGGCGTCGCCCGGGCGCGCCGCCATCCGGGCGGGGGTACGGAGGCCGCACCATCTGCCTCGAGCCGGGTGGATTTTCGTTTGGGGTCGAGCTGTATGGCCAAGGCTTACTCTGAGATTATTGAGAAACTAGGAAATAAGTTAGTGCCTCCTAACTTTTTGCGCAACTGTAATTGACACCGGGATCAGAGGTGATTCACCTTCGCGGACCCGCCGTTCACGAACCGCATTACAGCAATCTCGGCATGGTGGCCGTAAGTTTTTTCGGACAACTGTTGCGCCACTTCCCCGCACCTGCGACCTCACGATAACGATGCTGTCCTGGCCCTACGCTCATCTCCTCATCAATCACTTTCCAGTGGTGTTCAGCGTTTCCGCGCTCGCGGTCGCGATCCTCGCGCTCCTGGTCAAGCGTCGCGGGTTATGGCTGACCGCGATGGGCGCGCTTACGGTGGCCGGTCTTTTCATCTATCCGGTGCGTTTCACCGGGAAGCAGGCGGACCGCGCACTCAACGATCCGTGGTACATAAAACACGGGACGATCGAAGCGCACGACAGCGCGGCGGGCTACGCGATGTACGTGATTCTCATCGTCGGTGCGTTCGCCGCATACTCTTGGTGGAGATCTTTGAAGAGGCCGGCCGAGGGCATTCCGGGCTGGATGCGGGCGGGCGTCCTGGTCGGGTCCCTCGCTGCCGTTGGCACCGTGGCGCGCACTGCATTCCTCGGCGGAAAGATCATCCACGAATCACCGGTGCTTCAGCTCAAGCAGCCTCCCTCCGGACTTCCGCCCGCGGTCGCCGCGGAGCTGCGTGATTCCGCAGGACCCTGACTTCGAGCCAGTTTGATTCTGCACATACCCACCTACAGATCCGGAGAAACAAAGTGAAGTCCAAATTCCTTCTGTCGCTCGGCGCGTCAGCCGTCGTCGCGAGTGTTGGTTTGTCGCCGATCGTGACTGCTCAGGCCCGTGCGCCAGGCTACCACGTCATTCACAAGATTCCCGCCGGTGGTGAAGGCGGCTGGGATTACGTCACAGTTGATCCCGATGGAAACCGGCTTTTTCTTTCTCGCGGATCACACGCGATGGTGATAGACCTGGGCCGCGACAGCGTGATCGGCGACATCCCGAACACTCCCGGAATTCATGGAGTTGCTCTCGCGCCGGAGCTGAACCGTGGATTCACGAGCAACGGTCGCGATTCCAGCGTGACGATCTTCGACTACAAGACACTCGCGCCAATAGCAGTGGTAAAGATCCCCGCCAGAAATCCGGACGCGATTATGTACGATCCTGCGACGAAGCGCCTCTTCACCTTCAACGGCGGGACCAACAACGCGACGGCGATCGACGCAACCAATGGAACAGTCATCGGAAACGTCGACCTCGGTGGAAAGCCAGAGGGTGCGGTAAGTGATGGTGGCCGTGTCTACGTCAACGTCGAGGACAAGAGCGAGATCGCGGTCTTCGACCCGAAGACGCTCACGGTTCTGGCTCGCTGGCCGCTTGCGCCGTGTGAGGAGCCGAGTGGGCTCGCGATCGACCGCGTGCACCAGCGCCTGTTCACGGGGTGCGGCAACAAGACGATGGCCATCGTCAACATGCGGACGGGCAAGGTCGTCGCGAGTCCGGCCGTCGGTGCTGGTGTAGATGGCGCCGGCTTCGATCCGGGAACGCAGCTCGCGTTCACCTCGAATGGCGAAGGGACGATAACCGTCGTGCACGAGGACACACCCGACAAGTACACGGTGGTCGAGACGGTGCCGACTCAGCGCGGAGCGCGCACGATGGACGTGAATCCGAAAACCCATCGCCTCTACACGGTCACCGCCGATTTCGGCCCGACCCCTGCGGCCACTGCGGACCGTCCGCGTCCGCGTCCGCCCATGATCCCGGGGTCGTTCGTCGTGCTGGAGCTCGATCGGTAGACTCTGCTTTCTGGGCCGGCGTGGCTTTTTGATTGTCGCGCCGGTTCGTCGGAGGGGATATCTCAGCAGCTCACGGCTGCCGTAGACGGCGATCGCGAACGTGCTCACGCACAAAACTTTCGGGGGCTGGTCTGCCCAGGCGCGCGCCCGCGAGTCTCGCGCGCAGCGGTCGGCAAGTCCAAGCGCCCTCAGGCGCAGACCGCGCTGCGCGACTGAGTTCCTTACACGGAACCGCGACGCCGCGGTTTGAGATTCGCGCGCGCGATTGGGACGCGCGCCGACAGATTGCAAGCCTGGGAGGGAGGTGCGGGTGTCGTCGCAGGCGACGTGCTCGCGTAGCAAGAGACCGGCTGGGTGCCCGCGAAGCGCAAGCGCAGCGGGCTCACGGGCTCGCAGCGTGTAAGCGAGGAATCGCCGAAGAGGACACCCACACCGACCGACCGCGCAACAAATCTGGAATCCGCCACACCGAACCCAGCGCGCGAAATCAGAATCGCGCGTCGCAGCCACGCGCAGGACTCAGTCGACCAGCGCGAGTAGCTGCGCTAGGATTCGCTCGGTCATGCCCCAAATCACGTGACCCTGGTGGTGAAACGCGCGCCTGTCCATCTGAACCCCACGCGCCAACACGGTCGTCTCACGCCAGGAGCCCGAGTCATGTCGG
>DASZZU010000122.1:0-5994 GCA_035544855.1 Gemmatimonadaceae bacterium
AGAAGGGTTCAACCCCGCCGCGCGGAAGAGGGAGTCAAACAGGTGGGCCAAGGCCGGCTCGCCAATCCAGCCGAGAGCCAGCGATGCCATCGTGATTCCAAGTTGCGTGGCGGCGATGTAGCGGTCTAGATGTTGGAGCGCGGCCTGAACGGCGCGCGCGCCGCGATCACCCTTTCCGATCATCTGGTCGATTTTGCTGCGCCGTGCGGCTACCAGGGAAAACTCGGCAGCGACAAAAAAGGCGTTCAGGGCGACCAGTCCAAGCACGGCAACCATGCTGCTGGCGGCCGCGGTCATAGACGGAGAATCCGCGGCGTCCGCAGCAAGAAGTCCAAGGACCATATGAGTGTAATCTATATAGTAGTAGGGACTTAGGCTCACGCCGGAGCGTATAATTGACAGCAGTGTCTCATCCGCGCAATTCGGAACCCTCGCTACAGGCCGTCCCCGTGACCCCCGCCGCTACCCGGCCCGCGCTCGCTCTGCCCGTCGGCTCTGGTAGCGGGAGGGAACGAGTACTTCGGGTCCTCTATGTCGGGCGCCTTTCTCTGGCGACCGCCATTTTCATCGCCGCCATTGTCGTCTGGCGCGCCGCCGACAGTACGGCGACACTGGTAGCGACACTTGCGTTCGTGTCGGCTCTGCTCTTTACTGCCGCGTCGATGTTGTACAGCGAGCAGAGAGCGGCTCGGCCTGGTGACACGTTTTTTTACGTGCAGATGCTCTTTGATCTGCTTCTGGTCACCACGGTGGTGCACCTGACACAGGCCGGCACGCCTTCCCAGCTTGCTCCACTGTACATTCTTGTCATCGCGGTCAGCGCGCTCGTGCTTCCTCCCGCCGGAGTTCTGCTGATCGCGCTGCTGGGTGACGTGCTCTACTTCGCGGTGACGATCGTCGATCAGGCTACGACCTTCGACCTGCCTGTTCTAATGCAGCTAGGAATCTTTGGGGCCGTTGCGCTCGGCTGTGGCTATATCGGCGCGCGACTGCGCGCAGCCAATGCGGGCCGTGAGGAAATGGCGGCCGAGCTCGCGGCGTTCAGGCTGCGCGAAGCAGACATCGAGCGGCTGCATACTCGCGCCGAGCGGCTCGAAGCGGTAGCGGAGATGAGCGCATCACTGGCGCACGAGATCAAGAACCCGCTTGCATCGATTCGCAGCGCCGCGGAGCTTTTGGCAAAGGTCCCGGGCGCTGACGACGACACGCGCACTCTCACAAAGCTCGTGCAGCGCGAGTCGGATCGGTTGTCCCGCCTGTTGTCGGAGTTCCTTGATTTCGCTCGGACCGGAGTCACGAGCGTGCGCCGCCTGGATATCATCGAGATCGCGCGCCACGCCGCCGCACTGGTTGCCGCGCATCCGGATAAGCCGGAGCAGGTGACGATTCGAGAGCTGTTTCCCTCGACCCCTCTGGTCGTCATGGGCGATGACGATTTGCTGCATCGTGCGATCTTCAACCTGCTTCTCAACGCGGTGCAGGCATCTCCCCCTGGCGGGGAAGTCCGAGTCGAAGCGGTTGAGCTCGCTCATCATCAGCTTCCCCCGCAAGCCGAGCATTTCTCGCGCGGCGCGATAATGCTGCGAATCGCCGATCAGGGCCGCGGGATACCGGACTCGATCAAGGACAGACTTTTTGAGCCTTTCGTGACGACCAAATCGGGCGGCAGCGGGCTCGGCCTCTCCATCGTGCATCGCGCAGTTGAAGCGCACCACGGTTTCATACTCGTGGACAGCCAAGACCAGCATGGCGGCACCCGATTCACCGTGATTCTGCCGAAGCTCGGGACCGATGGCGCGAAGGGTACGCCGAAAATCTCGACGAAACGCCAGGCATGACCGCGGCTCCCACCACGGCGCCCACCGTTCTGGTGATCGATGACGAGATAGGCATCCTCGACACGATTCGCATACTGCTCAAGAGCGAAGGGTTCACTCCCTATACCGCGCTCGGAGGAAAGAAAGGTCTCGAGCAGATAGCGGCCTTGAAGCCGGAGCTGATACTCACCGACGTAAGAATGCCGGACGTGACAGGGCTCGACATCCTCGCATCGGTTCGAGCGCACGATCCGGAAGCAGTAGTCATCCTGATGACGGCCCAGGCCAGTCTACAGTCGGCTATAGGTGCGGTGAACAACGGCGCCTTCTACTACATACAGAAGCCGTTCAAGAACGAAGAGCTGGTGACGATCGTTCGTCGCGCGGCCGAACACCGCAACTTGCGACGCGAGAACCGGACTCTCAAAGGGGAAGGTAGGAAGAAGGATTCCTCTACCAAACCCATTGGCTCGAGCAAGCCCTGGCTGGATGTCCTGTACGTCGCTGAATCGGTTGCCGGCACTGATTCGACGGTTCTGTTGCAGGGTGAGTCGGGAACGGGTAAGGAAGTCGTGGCCCGCTACATTCACTATCTCTCGTCGCGGGCCGCGAAGCCATTCCTTTCGATCAACTGCGGCGCGTTGCCGGAGAGCCTGCTCGAGAGCGAGCTCTTCGGACACGTTAAAGGATCTTTCACCGGCGCTTCGCGCGACAAGGACGGCCTCTTTTGCGCGGCCGGGGACGGCACCTTCTTCCTCGACGAGATCGGCGAGACCACGCCGGCTACGCAGGTAAAATTGCTCCGCGTGCTTCAGCAGCGTGAAGTGATACCGGTAGGAGCCACCGAGGCAAAGCCCGTTCACGCCCGCGTCATCGCCGCGACCAACCGTGATCTGGAAGAGGAGATAAAGCGGGGATCCTTCAGGAGCGATCTGTATTACAGGTTGAACGTGATCTCGATTGTTCTCCCACCACTCAGAAGTCGACCCGAGGACATCCCTCTTTTGGCCGAAGCATTTCTGAAGCGGACTGCGGACCTAGCGGGAGAGGCTCCGATAGCGCTCGAGCCCGAGGCGCGCGACGCGTTGCTGCGCTACTCCTGGCCCGGAAACGTGCGCGAGCTGGAGAATGCCCTGGAGCGAGCGGCCATTCTCGCGAAAGATCACAGCATCGGAGTATCGGCGCTCCCTGAACGAGTTACCGAGGTAAAACCCGATCCGCTCGTCAGCGATGCGACGCAAATGAATCCCACGCTCGACACGATCGAGCGAGCCTACATCCTCTGGGTGCTCGAGAACGAAGGCGGAAGCAAGCCCCGCACTGCTGAAGTTCTCGGAATCGATGCCTCAACTCTCTACAGAAAACTCTCACGCTACGGCCTGGAAAAATAGTAAAAAGTGATTACTCCCATAACTCCGCTGAAGAAGGCAGAGATGCTCGTCTCTGTCCTGATGCCCGTTTACAACGAGGTGGATACGATCGCCGAAATAGTCGAGCGCGTTCGGGCCACTCCGTACTCGACCGAAATCGTTTGCGTAGACGACTGCTCTACTGATGGTACGCGCGACATCCTCGCGCGCCTGCTCGGTGAAGGGAAGATCCAGCAGGCGATCTACCAGGAGCGCAACCGTGGCAAGGGTGCCGCGGTTCGAGCGGCGATCGCAGCGAGCCATGGCGACATAGTGGTCGTTCAGGACGCCGATCTGGAGTACAACCCGTCCGACTGGCCCGCACTCTTCGAGCCGCTCGTTCAGGGGCGCGCGGACGCCGTGTTCGGATCCCGCTTTCTCGGCGGCACGCACCGCGTGTTGTACTACTGGCACTCCGTCGGGAATGGCTTGCTGACGACCCTCAGCAACATGTTCAGCAACTTGAACCTCACGGACATGGAATGCTGCTACAAGGCGGTTCGAGGAGATCTCGCGCGCTCGCTCCCGCTGCGCTCCGAGCGGTTCGGTTTCGAGCCGGAAATCACGGCACGGCTCTCCAGGGCAAATGCGCGAATCTTCGAGGTGCCGGTGAGTTATTCCGGTAGAACGTATCTGGAAGGCAAGAAGATCACGTGGAGAGATGGTGCTGCCGCCCTCATGCACATCCTGAGGTACAACCTCCTCTCTTGATTGAAATTCGCCGGCGGGCCGTCGCCTGGATGTCCGTCGTCGCTCTGGCGTTGGTCTCATCGATAACGAGCCTGACCAACAAGTATGCGTTCGACGATACGGCCATCATCCTCTACAACGACCGCATTCACTCGCTGGCTGGCTGGTGGCACCTCTGGACGCAGGCGTATTGGCCCAACCAGATAGGAGCGGGACTGTACCGGCCCATCACTGTATTGAGCTTCTCACTCCAGTGGGTGGCCGGCAACGGCAACCCACTGGTCTTCCATGCGGTAAGCGTGGTGCTCTACACGTTGGTGTGTGTGGCTTTTTTCTGGCTGGCGCTGGAGCTCCTCGCCCCGGGTTTCGCATGGACGGCCGCCGCGCTGTTCGCCGTGCATCCTCTGCACGTCGAAGCTGTCGCCAATGTCGTCGGCCAGGCGGAGCTGTGGGCGGCGCTGTTCATGATCCTTGCGGGCGTTGTGTTCATCCGCGCGCGGCGCCACGGCTCGATTTCCGCGCGGACGATTATCGCGCTGGCCATTCTGTACGCACTGGCCTGCCTCACCAAGGAGCACGGAATCGTGCTGCCCCTCCTGCTTGGCGCGGCGGAGCTGACGCTGGATCGCAGCGGACACCCGCTTCGAGAGCGGATCACCGAGCTGAGACTGCTGTTCTTAGCCCTGTTGCTTGTTGGCGTCAGTTTCGTGTGGGTGCGCTCGGCAGTGATCGCCGGGCGCGGCGAGATGGTGAGCATTCTCTTCGTCGGGGAATCGTTCCAAATCAGGGCGCTGACGATGCTCCGCGTGCTACTGGAGTGGGTGCGGCTGTTCTTCTGGCCGGCGCATCTCTCAGCCGACTATTCGCCGCGCCACATCGACATCGTTACTGGCCCCACGCCCGAGATGCTGGCCAGCCTTGTCATCCTGCTCGGAGTCGGGGCGCTGGCGTGGACGTCCCGCCGGGCCGTACCGGTGCTGACCTTCGCGATTGCCTGGGTGGCCGTCGGTTTGCTTATTCCAAGCAATCTCATCCTGCCCACGGGATTCGTTCTCGCCGAGCGCACCCTCTTCCTGGCCAGCGTGGGAGTTCCACTGGGGGTCGCTGCCGCCGTTCAGAGAGTCTATTCCAGAGCGGAGCTTTCGACCCGCGGCAGGGCGGTCGCGGCTGCAGCGCTGGTAATTCTCCTGGTTCTGGGCGCCGCGCGCAGCGCATCCCGACAGCGCGTCTGGCACGACAACAATGTGCTCTTCGCTCAGACTATCCTCGATGCTCCGACCAGTTATAAGGCACACCTGGCGTACGCTGCCGCCCTGACATCGCAGAAGCGGAATCGGGAGGGCCTCGACGAGCTTCGTCTGGCCCGCCTGATCTACCCCAACGACCCCAATCTTCTCGAGTACACGGGCGCGGAATACAGCAAGATGAAGCGCTGTCCGCTCGCTATCCCGCTCTTTCGCCGCGCCCTTGCCCTAGAGCCCTCGCGCGCGCTGTCGCGCGCAAGTTTGATTGCCTGCCTCATCGACGTTCGGGATTTCAAAGAAGCGAAGTCCGAGATCGTTCGGGGGCTTGCCCAGGGCGAATCGCGTGGGGCATTCGAGCGGCTTCGCACCCTTGCCGACAGTATCGAGGCGGTCACGCCCCCCGAATATCGGAACCAGAAGTGAGTCCCTGGTCGATTGCATTCCGCAATGATTTCGGCGAAATGCGAGGACAAGCTGGCCGTGCCCCCGATGGCACGGACCCCTAAGTCACTCATTCTATTGGAGTTAAAGAGTTCGCCCGAGTGGGCCCGACCATTGCTTTACCATGGCATGCGTCGTCTAAGCGGTTACGGACGCAACCTAATGTTCAAGGAGAACAATATGTCTGGCAATAAAAAGGGCTTCACGCTTATCGAGCTTCTGATCGTAGTTGTGATCATCGGCATTCTTGCCGCGATTGCGATTCCGAAGTTCGCCGCCACGAAGGACAAGGCTTATATCGCAACGATGAAGTCTGACCTTCGCAACCTTGCGACCTACGAAGAGCAGTACGCCGCCGACAACAACGGTACGTACTTCAATGGAGCCGCGATG
>DASZZU010000123.1:0-15515 GCA_035544855.1 Gemmatimonadaceae bacterium
CTCTTCAGGTAGTAGTCGATCATCACGCCGTTGGGCGGATTCTCGGCGTGCGGCTCGTCTTTCTGGAGCGGGGTCCCGTTGTCGGTCCCCTCGATGAAGTTGATCGTGTCGGCGGGCTTGAACAGATGTGCATCATCGCGCGCGACGGCGTCGCTCAATTGTCTCAGGGAGCTGATGTCGTCAATCACCCAGAAACCGCGGCCGTGCGTCGCAACTATCAGATCGTTGCCGTAGATCTCGAAGTCGCGCATCGACGTCACCGGCAGGTTGAGCTGGAGCGACTGCCAGTTGTCTCCATCATCGAACGAGATGTGCACTCCACGCTCGGTGCCGGCGACCAGGAGCCCGCGGCGCTGTGGATCCTCCTTCACCGAGTGCACGTACACGCCGGCCGGCAGACCTTTGGTGATCTTCTGCCAGGTCTTGCCCATGTCGCGCGTGCGATAGATGTGCGGCTCGAAATCCTGGAGCTGGTGACGGTCGACGCTCGCGTAAGCCGTGTTCGGATCGAAGTGCGACGCCTCCACCATCGTCACTCTGCTCCACGGCGTGATCGCGCTGGGCGTCACGTTCTGCCATGTCTTTCCGTCGTCGCGAGTGAGCTGCAAGTACCCGTCGTCCGTACCGATCCATAGCAGCGGCGCATGCAGGGGCGACGGAGCAATCGTGTAGATCACGCCGCGCTTTCCGTTGCGATCGGTCGCGGCCGCTGTGGTCGCATCCAGCGCAGGCGGAACGACAATCTCAGCGCGCGTGAGATCGGGACTGATCTGCGTCCAGGTTTTCGCGCCGTCGGTGGTCTTGAACAGAAACTGGTTCGCGTAGTAGAGTGCGCGCGAGTCTGCCTTGGAGAACACCAGAGGCTGGGTCCAGTCGCCGCGCGCGGGCTCGGGCGCTTTCGGGCTCGTCGTGTTCTCGATTGGGACGTTGGCGTCGAGATTCCAGCGCTGGCCGTCCCCACCGTAAACTACACCGGGATTCAACGGATCCCCGGCGGTATAACCGCTCTCGCCTCCGGGTGCGATCGGCTCCCAGTCGTGCATCGAGATCTGGGAGAACTTGCCGCGCGAGCGAACGGCGATCGCTCCAGAATCCTGCTGCGCACCAGTCACCCAGTATGGAAAGCGATAGTCCACTGAGAGGTGATAGATCTGCGCCGTCGGTTGGTTGAGCCACGAGCTCCACGTAACATCGCGCGGATCATCTGCGCGCGCGTTCCGGGTAATGACGGCGCCCTGATCGGTCGCGACGATCATGGTGTTCGGGTCATCGGGCGATATCCACGGCTGATGGTAGTCGTCGCCGCCCGGTGATCCGCGAAGAACGACCCACGTCTTCCCGCCATCCTTCGTTCGATTGACGGCGACATTCGGCACGTAGACGATGTCAGGATTCTGCGGGTCGACCGTCAGCTTCTCGAAGTACCAGCCGCGTCCCCACAGAGCAGGGTCGTTGGACAAGCGAGTCCACGTAGCGCCGGCGTCGTCGGAGCGGAAGAATCCTCCCTGCCCTGGCGGCGGACTGGACGGACGCGCTCCCGCCGGTGCCGGCTGCGGCGCGGGTGTCCCGAGTGGAGGCTCGACTTGCGGGCGAGCCTCGGGCACCAGACAGTCTACCACAGCGTAGATGCGATTCGGATTGCTCGGCGCGATTGCGATGCCGGTTCTTCCGATTCCCTCTTTCGGCAACCCGTTGGTGAGCTGCGTCCAAGTACTCCCGCCATCCGTGGATTTGAAGATTCCACCACCGGGGCCGTTCGTCGGCGCGTAGGTGAACCAGGGCGGACGCCGTGTGCTCCAGAGCCCGGCGTAGACGACGCTCGAGTTCGACGGGTCGATCACGACCTCAACGGCACCGACATTTTCATCGCCGAGCACTTTCTGCCAGCTCTGTCCGCCATCTCTCGAGCGGAAGATTCCGCGCTCCTTGTTGGCCGCGTAAAGCTTTCCGATAGCCGCGACGAACACATTGTTTGGATTCTTCGGATCGACCGCGATTTTGCCGATGTGGTGCGTCTCGTCGAGCCCTAGGTGTCCCCACGTGTGCCCGGCATCGACTGATTTGTATACGCCGTTGCCGTAGCCGACGGAATCACGGAGCGTCGATTCGCCGCTTCCGACGTAGATCGTGTTCGGCTGCGACGGTGCGACTGCGATTGCCCCGATCGACGCGGTCGGTTGTGAATCGAAGATCGGCGTCCAGACCCGTCCACCGTCGATTGTTTTCCAGACGCCTCCGTTCACCGCGCCGAAATAGAATTCGTTCGGACGGCCGGGAACTCCAGTCGCGGCCGCGACTCGGCCGCCGCGGAATGGGCCGAGCATGCGCCAATGCAATCCCGAGTAGAAATCTGTCGGAATGGGCGATGTAAGGACGCCACGGTCGAGATCTTCCGCGCCGAAAGGATGCGCCAGCTCGCTCCGTATGAGATCCCGGAGGCGAGGATTGATGACAGAGAAAGCGAGCCCGTACTGACCGGCACGGACGAGGAAGTCCCGCCGGGAAAACTCTGGCCGTTCCGTCACTGTCCGCCTTTCCCGACACCCTCCCAATCCTGACGCGTGATCAGAACTATCGGTTGAAGCTTCTTCGTCCCGAGCTCGGCGTTGAGCGAAGCCAGATCTTTTGCCGACCACGCATCGAACGCTGCGACCACATCGGCCAGCTCGTGACCGATTGCGGCGGTTCGATCGAGCTGCATCTGCGACGGACGTCCTTCGTAGAAGACGACGGCTCCGTACAAGTCGGTGAGATTCTCCCGCAGTCTCTCCTCGCCGGTGATCATGCCGCCTTCTTTGGTAGCGACGATCTTCTTGCGCATCACGTCGGCGCTCGCTGACGCGTCGCGGAGCCGCTGCGCCAGCGGATCACCTGCCGGCAGCTTCGACGAGCGATCCGCGAGCGCGGCTCGAACCCCGTTCATTCGCTCGACGGCGAACGACATGTCGCCGAGCAGCGATACCAGCCTGTTGGCGAGGGCGAACTGCGCCTGGCGATTGGCGAGCGTGTGCGCCGTGCGCGGATCGGGCACGAGCTGGAGCGGCAGCGTGTAAACCTTATTGTCCTTGGTCATCTTCACCGTGTAGGTGCCGGGCAGAACGCGCGGACCAAACGCGGCGCTGAAGGCCGCGCTGGCGGCCGGCGGAACGCGGGGCGGCGGCAGACGCATCGACCACGTCACTCTGCTCAAACCCCGTCGCTTCGTGCTCGGTATCGTCCCCACCAGGCGACCCGCTGTGTCACGCACCTCTATCTTCATGTCGCCAAAGATGTGACGCTTCTTCAGATAGTAGGTGATCACCGCAGCGTTGGGAGAGTTGTTGCCCACGTACGACGCATCACCGTTCGACCAGCCGCCGTTGGCAGGAATCTTCAGGACAGTCGGGCGCGCGCGAATGAAGACGACATCGCTCGCCAGAGTTGTGGGTGTGAGCGCGCGGAGAGGCGTGATGTCGTCGATTATCCAGATCCCGCGACCGTGTGTGGCAATCACCAGGTCGTTGTCACGCGGATGAATCGCCAGATCGCGAACGGCGACAGCGGGGAAATCGCCACCCTTGTACCGCGACCACTGCGCGCCGCCGTCGAGGGAGACCCAGAGCCCGAACTCGGTGCCCAGAAATAGCAGATTCGGATTGACGAGATCTTCCCTGATCACGTGCGTGTATCCGCGCACCGGACTTCCCGGTGCAATGAGAGACGTCCACGTCTTTCCGTAATTGGTCGACTTGTACGCATACGGACGCATGTCGCCGAAGGTGTGGAGATCGAAGGTCGCGTAGATGGTGCCTTCGTTGAAGTGGCCCGCGTCGACATATGACACCCACGCCGACTTCGGGAGATTCGGAACGTTGGCGACGACATTGGTCCAGGTTTTTCCACCGTCGCTGGTGAGCTGGAGATTTCCGTCATCCGTCCCCGCCCAGATCACGTTCGCGTTCCTGGGCGACTCGGCGATCGCATAGATCGTCGTGTGCGTTTCGGCGGCGGAGTTGTCGACGGTAACGCCGCCGGACTCCTCCTGGAGCTGCTTCATGGCGTCGTTCGTCGTGAGATCGGGTGAGATGCGGTCCCATGTCTGGCCGAAATTCTTCGTGCGATACAGGTACTGCGAGCCGATGTACACCGTGCCGTTTTGCGTCGGGCTCACGTGAATCGGTGCATTCCAGTTGAAGCGAAGCTTTCCTTCCTTGTATCGAGGCAGTGGCTTGAGGGGGCGCGTCTCATGGGTCTTCCTGTTGACGCGCCCGAGCTCTCCGCCTTGCGATTCGGCGTAGATGTATTGCGGATCGGTGGGATCCACGAACATCCAGAATCCGTCGCCGCCGTACATGTTCTCCCAGCGACTGTTGGTGATGCCGCCCGGATATTCCGAGTCGCCAACCCACGAGCTGTTGTCCTGCAGTCCGCCGTAGACGTGATACGGCCGATCGTTGTCGAGGCTGACGTGATAGAACTGCGAGATCGGAAGATTGTCGCCCTTCCACCACTTGTTGCCGGCGTCGTAGGAATACCAGACGCCGCCGTCGTCCCCGGTGATCAGACGATCGGTGCTGGTCGGGTCGATCCACACATCGTGGAAGTCGCCGTGAGCGCCGTTGGTGATGCCGCTGAAGCTCTGGCCTCCGTCGGAGCTGACGACAAGCGGACCGTCGGGCTTGTAGACGCGGTTCTCGTCCTTGGGATCCACGATGAGATTCGCGAAGTAGAACGGCCGCCAGATCATCGCCTGGCTTCTGTCGCGCATCTCCCAGGTCCGGCCGCCGTCCGCTGAGCGGTAGAGCGCGTTCTTCGGCGGGGCTGCTTCGATGAAAGCATAGACGACATTCGGGTTCGACGGTGCGATCGTCACCGCTATCCGACCCCACGGCTTTGCGGGAAGTCCGTTCGCGCTCGACGCGTTCAGATCGCTCCACGTCGCGCCCCCGTCCGTGCTCTTGAACAAGCCGCTCCCGCTCGGCGCGGTCTCGCCATCTCCGCCGGAGCGGAACGTCCATCCTTTGCGCCGGAAGTCCCACATGCCGGCGAACAGTGTTTTCGGGTTCTTCGCGTCCATCGACATCATCGAGCAGCCGGTGGACGCGTTGGGTCCTTTGAGGATCTTCGTCCAGCTCTGTCCGCCGTTGGTCGTCTTGTAGACACCACGATCTTCGCTATCGCTCCACAGCTTCCCCGGAACGCAAGCGTACACTGTATTTGGATCTGAAGGGTCGATCAGGATCTTGGAGATGCGCTCCGATTCCCTGAGACCCATGTTGATCCAGTTGTCTCCGCCATCGACCGATTTGTAGATGCCATCTCCGATCGAGACGCTGTTGCGCGTCCATGATTCGCCGCTGCCGACCCAGATCACTTCGGGGTTGGTGGGATCGATCGCGACGGCCCCGATGGACTGCACGGGCTCCTTGTCGAACACCGGCTTGTAGGTCGTCCCGCCATTCTCCGATTTCCAGACGCCGCCGCTTGCCGAGCCGAGGTAGACGGTGAGGCGATTGCCCTCGTGCACCGCGGCGATTGCCGCGACCCGTCCGCTCATCGCTGCCGAACCGATGTTGCGCGCCCCAAGCCCGGAGATGGTTTCCGAGTCCAGCTTCGCCTCCCCGGTTGGCTGGATCACCTGCGCGAAGACGTTTCCGCTGATTACCGCAGCCAGGGCGATTCCGCACGGGGCAGCCTTTGAAAAGTTGATCATCAGAGTGACCCTCAGCCCGCGGGAGGTTTTGGCCGCGCGTAACGAGTGCTGTCGATGGGCACGTTGAACTCGATCTTGTCGAGAGTGATTTTCCCCGACCCCGGGCTTCCCTTCCGTCGCGTCTCCATTGAGAACGGGAGATACCAGCCGCCTACCTGCTTGTAATCGCCGAGTGTTGTTTCGGTCTCCTGCGGGGTACCGCGAATGATTCGCTTGGTGTCGTACTTGATGGGTACGTACGAATCGGTGTCCATATAGTAATAGCGGGTATCGCCGCTCTTCAGCGTGACCTTGAGCTTGTAGACGTCGGTGCCTTCAACCTGGTCCATACCTACGAGCTCGACCTTGTTGCCTTTCGCCTTGTAGTCGATGAGAGGCTCGTCGAAATCCGATTCCTCGACGATCGACCGCAACTCCTCTTCGCTTAGCGCCTCGGCATCCTTCTTCCCGCCGAATGGGTCTATCTTCCAACCATGGGACCCGTCGTAGGCATTTATAGCGGTCATTCCCTGAAGCGAGAACTCTTCGCGAACCTTGTTCGGGCGGGAACTCTCTTCCACAACAATGGCTTCGAATCCGCCGTCGCCAGTGAACTTGCCGACTCGTCGAAGGGTCTTGATCGACTGGATTTTGTCGGCCCCTCCAACAGTCTTGATGTAGCGAGCGATGATGTCGTCTGCGGTAAGCGTCGTCTGTGCGCCAGCGGAAGCAGTGATGACGGCGAGGGTCCCCAGGATGAACAGCACTTTGCGCATGATTCTCTCGATTGATGTCGAGCTGTTGGAGGAAACAGAGGTAGCCTGAAGATTCTGCGCGGTCGGGGAATTGTTTGTCAATGAGGGCGATCGTGCTACTGCTTGCCACCCTGCTTGCGGAGCGCAGCTCGCAATTCCTCCGTCAGCTTCTTCGCGGCGTCCGGCCTGCCGTGAAAGGCCGCAGGGGTGTTCTGAAAGAGCGCGATCTTCCACGCCCCGGATGTTCCCACTGCGACCATGGTCTGCACAGCGTTGACATCTGGATTAATGTCGTCTTTGTCCGGCGGCACCATACCGGCAACGGCGCTGAGGATCGTCGCGCCATCACTGAGAGGGCGCACTTCGCGCACGATCGAGACGTACCGCGCGGTCTGATGGTGCGAAAGAATCTCGCTCAGGTGCGCGCCGATTTCCGCCTGACCGAACACCTGGGTTCCATCGGACCCGACGATGTTGCCGTCCGGCGCAAACAGCAGCGCGAAGTCGCGCGCGTTCCGCTTGTCCCACGCCTCCAGAAGCTGGCGATACAGCTCGCGGGTCTCCCGCTCCGCCGCGGGATCGTTCGAATTGACGCTCGTCACAGTCTTTCCTCTCCTTTGGCGTCGATGAATCTCTACTCGATCCGCCGATCCGGTATCAGCCACATCAGCGCGACAGATACATATATCGCGTCCGACAGCAATTGGTGCACGAACGCCAGTGAACGCGTTTAGTCGCTCGGTGCGCACGGTGCTCTCCCCCCTCGCGCGTGGGCACGATCGGACGAGCACAATTTACTATCGCTCAGTCGGTCGAGCAGCACTTGGACGTGTGAATTGTCCACTGGCGCGACGTCCTCTCGCGCTGAATGTTGAAGCCAGCGACGCGAAACTCCAGCGGCGGCGGTTGCGTAGACACCATTCGGGGGGAGCGATCAATGGCCGGTCAGGGTTCCGCGGGAAACGTCATCGCCGCTGTGTGCAGCTTTTTTGTTCCGGGATTGGGGCAGCTTGTTCAGGGCCGGCTCGGGATGGCGATTCTCCAGTTCGTGCTCGCCGTCTTTCTGTGGTTTTTCCTCCTTGGATGGGCCATACATCTATGGTCGATCCTCGACGCCGCGCTCTGGAAGGCGCCGGCTGCGGCGGGCTGAGCGCGGCAACTCCAAGGTCATTGGCCATGATCAAAACGTTCGGACTCACCCATCTCGCTCTCACTGTGAGCGATCTCGAGAGATCGTTCCAGTTCTATCATGACGTTTTCGGGATGCTCGCCGTCTATCGGGAGCAGAACTTCCTTCAGGCACAGACTCCCGGAGCGTGTGACATCCTCGTACTCGAGGAAGGAACGGAGAACGTCGGGAAGTCAGGCGGCATCAAGCACTTCGGTTTTCGGCTCGCTGATGCGCGGGACATCGACAGGGCGGCCGCGGCAATCGAGCGCGCGGGCGGGAAGATCGTCCATCGCGGAGAGTTCTGTCCCGGCGAGCCGTATGTGTTCTTTACTGATCCCGATGGCTACCAGGTCGAAGTGTGGTACGAGCTGCCCACTGACACCATGCGATAGCCCGTGTCAGGAGCTTGTGAACTGGCGTCGGGCAGGATAACTATTTGACGATTGAGCCTTTCAACGAGAATGGAGCGTCGCGCGCCAGGCAGCCGGTGCATTTGAGATGATACGCGAATTCCGGTTAACCGCGCTGCTCGCGGCGCTATGGAATTGGGTACCTGCTTTGGCCGCGCAGATTCCGGCCGCCCCAGTGACAACTTCGGCTGCTGCCAAAACGCGCGAATCTCCCCTCACCTCAGCGCGCGCATCGCAATTCGCCGACTCGATCCTCAGGCTGATGACGCTCGACGAAAAGATCGGACAGCTCAACCAATTGCCCGGCACGGGTTCGCAAACAGGCCCACGTGCGCCTGCGGGCGGCGAGGCGCTCATTCGCTCCGGACGGGTCGGGTCGTTCCTCGGAATCTGGGGAGCCGAGTACACCCGCGAGCTCCAGCGTATCGCGACACAGGAATCGCGGCTCAAGATTCCGCTCCTCTTCGCAATGGATGTCATCCACGGCTTCCGTACCATCTATCCGGTTCCGATTGCCGAGGCCGCGAGCTTCGATCCGGTGCGCGTGGAGTTCTCTGCCCGGCAGTCCGCGGTCGAGGCCACCGCGCACGGACTTCATTGGACATTCGCTCCCATGGTGGACATCGCGCGCGATCCACGCTGGGGACGCATCGTCGAAGGCGCGGGAGAAGATCCGTATCTGGGTAGCGCCATGGCGGCGGCGCGAGTGCGCGGATTCCAGGGCGGCGACAGCGCGTTGAACCTCGGAGCGCCCGACGCGCTGTTGGCGACGGCAAAGCACTTCGCGGCATACGGAGGCGCCGAGGGCGGCCGCGACTACAATACGGTGGAGCTATCGGAGCGGACTCTGTGGGAGACTTATCTGCCTCCCTACGAAGCCGCTGTCAAAGCCGGCGCCGCATTCGTGATGCCGTCGTTCAACGACATTGGAGGTATTCCGTCCCACGCGAGCGACTGGTTGCTCGACGACGTGTTGCGTCATCGCTGGGGCTTCAAGGGAGCCGTCGTCAGCGATTGGGGAGGAATCGGAGAGCTGATCCCGCACGGAGTTGCCGCGACCAAGGGCGAAGCTGGAATCCTCGGCCTTCGCGCTGGCGTCGACATCGACATGTCCGATGGTGTGTATATCGATAGTCTTGGGGCGGCCGTGCGTTCGGGACGAGTTCCTGAAGCGCTCGTCGATTCCTCAGTGCGTCGGGTGCTACGAATCAAGTACGCACTTGGGCTTTTCCAGGATCCGTACCGCTTCAGCGACGTCGCGCGCGAGCGGCGGTACACGCTCGCTCCCGAACATCTCCTCGCCAGCCGTCTCGCCGCTCGCGAAGGGATTGTGCTCCTCAGGAATTCGCCGAAGACGCTTCCGCTGCGTAAGGATTTTCACACTATCGCCGTGATCGGACCGCTCGCTGACGATGCGCATTCATCTCTTGGTAATTGGGCCGCCGACGGACGTGGCGAGGAGGCTCTCAGCGTACTCGCGGGCGTGCGCGCCGCGGTTGGTCCATCCGTGAGGGTGATCTACGCGCGCGGGTCTCCGGTCGATACCGCCGACACCACCGGATTCGCTGCCGCCCGCGACGCCGCCGCTCAGGCGGACGCCATCGTCCTCGTCCTCGGCGAGAGAGAAGACATGTCGGGGGAAGCATCGAGCCGGTCGTCGATCGAATTGCCGGGCTCGCAGCTGGAGCTCGCGCGCGCGGTGCTGCGCGCGGCAAGACGGAGTGCGGCGTTCGTGCAGACTGATACCACGCCGAAGCCGGTTGCGGTGGTGCTGATGAATGGGCGTGCCCTCGCCATTCCCGAGCTGGCTCGCGAAGCGCCGGCAATCGTAGAGAGCTGGTTCCTCGGGAACCAGCACGGGGCAGCGGTCGCGGACGTGTTGTTCGGAGACTACAACCCCGGCGGGAAGCTGCCCGTGACTTTCCCGCGCGCGACCGGGCAAATCCCCATCTACTACAATCATCGCAACACCGGCCGTCCCGCGGATACCGCGAACCATTACACGTCGAAGTATCTGGACCTTCCTTCGACTCCGCTCTTCCCATTCGGGTACGGACTCAGTTACACGACGTTCGCGTACTCGAATCTCCGCCTGTCGTCCACGAAGATCGCCGCGAGTGATTCCCTGGAGGTTTCAGTCGATGTCAGAAACTCAGGAGATCGCGGTGGTGACGAGGTCGTCCAGCTCTATGTGCGTGATGATGTAGCGAGCGTCGAAGAGCCGGTGAAGAAGCTCGTCGGATTCCAGCGCATCGCATTGCGGGCAGGCGATGCGCGAACGGTCACGTTCAGGATTGGTCCGGAATCGCTCGCGCTGTATGATCGGCAAATGCGGCGCGTTGTCGAGCCGGGAACATTCACGATTTACGTGGGCACCAGCTCGGACGACGTGCTCGCAGCCCACTTCGCGGTGACTGGAGACGTACTGGTGCTCGCACCGGCAACGCCCCGGTTCCGGTGATCGAGCTCACTTTCGCAGTGAGGTGGAAGTGCAGAAACAGCTCGCGGGGATAGTCCAATCGCTGGAGTCCGCACAGTCGCAACTGAGAACACTCTCGGACAAACTCCCGGAATCCGACTGGAACAAGCGACCGGCGCCGAATCGGTGGTCGGCGGCGGAGTGCGTGGAGCACCTCAACCTTACGTCGCGCGCTTACTTGCCGTTGCTGCGCGATGCGGTCGCCATGGCAAGGGAGGTTCGCCGCCCTCCCAAGAAGTATTATCGCCGCGACGCACTCGGCTGGTTCATGTCGAATATGATGCGACCTCTTCACCACCTCGGAAAGTTCACGGTCGGACGAGTCAAGACGCCACCAGCGTTCGTACCAAAGGCGGGCCGTTCACGCACCGAGATCCTTTCCGATTTTGTCCGACTTCAGGGAGAGCTGATTTCGCTCATCCAGTCAGCCGACGGATTGGCAATCGACGAGGTGAAGATCGTCTCGCCTTTCGGTGGGCGGATGAGATACAGCGCCTACTCAGCGCTGGAAATTGTCTCACGTCACGAACACCGTCACCTTGAGCAGGCGGAAGAGGCCGCGCTCCAGCCTATCACGGTGTAACGGTGACGTCGAAGGTGACCGCCGGAAGACCGTTCACCTTGGCCTGGATCTAGACTTCGCTAGGCGAGCCTCTCCACTCCTCTCGCGGTAATCCGGTGCGACACGAGCGGCAGCGGCGGCGGGGCTGAATCGGAAATTACGATCGCCCGCTCGAGTACGGTCCGCCCCGTCTCGAGGTCTTCTTTGCTCCGCGCGAAAATCGTCGCCAGAGACTGACCCTTCAACACGTGATCCTCGGGCTTCGCCGTGATCAAGAAGCCTACCGACGGATCCACTTTGTCCTCCATGTTCCGTCGACCGCCGCCAAGCGCAATCACTCCGTAGCCGACGGTGCGCGGATCGACCGCTTGCACGACGCCCTCGCGGTGGGCGGTGAACTCAGCTCGGTGAGGGGCCTGCGGCAGACGCAAAGGATCCTTCACCACCCCATCGTCGCCGCCTTGCGCGCTTATGATCTCCTCGAATTTTCTTAGCGCTTTGCCCGACCCGATTGCGGCGTCCATCATCTCCCGCGCTCCTTCCCGCGTCGCAGCAACTGTCGCCAGAACCAGCATCTCAGCGCCGAGGGCGGAGGTGACCTCGATCAGGTCCGCCGGTCCAGCTCCCTTCAACACTTGAATTGCTTCCGCGACCTCGAGCGCGTTTCCACAAGCGTGGCCGAGTGGGCGATCCATCGCCGTAACCAGCGCCACGACCGGACACGCGTGCTCCACCCCCAGATCGATCATGGCCTGTGCGAGCTGAATCTCCTGCTCGAGCTCGGGCAGGAACGACCCCGACCCCCGCTTGATATCGAGCACCAGCCCGGTGAGGCTTTCCGCGATCTTCTTGCTCATTATGCTCGCCGCGATCAGTGGTATTACCTCCACCGTCGCCGTCGCATCCCGAAGAGCGTAGATCTTCCTGTCGGCCGGCACGATCTCGTCGGTCTGACCGAGCATCGCACAGCCAATTCTGGCGATCTGCTTCTCCGCCTCGGCCAGCGTCAGCGCCGTCCTGAATCCGGGTATCGACTCGAGCTTGTCGAGCGTTCCGCCGGTGTGTCCGAGGCCCCGGCCGGACATCATTGGCACCGCGACGCCAAGCGAGGCGATGAGTGGAGCAAGAATCAGCGAGACTTTGTCACCAACGCCGCCCGTCGAATGCTTGTCGATTCGGGGCATCGGCAGCCGCGATAGGTCGAGTCGCTTTCCGCTCTCGAGCATTGCGTCCATCATCGCGTTCATTTCGGCGCGGTCGAGCCCACGGAAATACACCGCCATGAGGAGCGCGGCCATCTGATAGTCGGGCACCTGGCCGGCTGCATGCCCGAGAACGAGCTCCCTCAGCTCCTGCGGCTCCAGCCTCTCGCCGTTGCGTTTGCGTTCGATCAGACGCGGTACGATCATTTAGGGCCAGTCGGGGTATTTGTTCGTGACACACTTCCAATTGCAATCGGAGTCCACATGCGCCCTTTTCGCTATCTCTCGGTCGGAATGGTGCTCGCCGCTTCCGTGGCCAGCGCCCAGACTGCAGCAGATCACATCGCGCTCGGCGACAAAGAATACGTCGCAATGAACGCTCCCGCCGCCCTCGCCCATTATGAGGAAGCGATCAAGCAGGATCCGAAGAGCTACGAAGCGCTCTGGAAGGCATCGAGATCCGCGGTTGATCTGGGGTCATTCGAGCGCAACGACAAGAACCGCGAGAACAGCTTCAAGAACGCTGAGCTGTACGCGCGCCGCGCTGTCGAGGTGAATCCGGGCGACGCGGAGGGCCATTTCCATCTCGCCCGTTCGCTCGGCAAGAACGCTCTTACGCAAGGACCGCGCGCGCGAATCAAATACGCGACCGACGTTCGCGCTCACGCTCTGGAGTGCCTGAAGATCAATCCCAAGCACGCCGGCTGTCTGCACGTGATGGGAATGTGGAACGCCGAAGTCATGCGCCTCAACGGCTTCACCCGCATGATGGCCAAGAATCTACTCGGGGGGAAAGTTTTCTCCTCAGCGAACTGGAGCGATGCGAAGAGGTACATGGAGGAGTCGGTAGCGAATGAGCCCGACCGGATCACTCACCACGTCGATCTCGCCGGCGTATACCGCGACACGGGCGACAAGGCGAAGGCCCGCGCCGAGTACCAGGCGGCGATGAAGCTCCCGAACAGAGATTACAACGACCGCCAGTTCAAGGCGGAAGCCGACGCTGCGCTTAGAGCGGGATAGCGGATAGCCCTTTCCGCGCCGGACCGGGCGTGGGTTGGGGATTGTTGCGCCGGTCCGTCGGAGGGGGTCCTGCTCGCGGCTACCCGTGAGGCATCGCAGCAACGCTGGGCCGCCGCAGGCGGCCATCCCCGCAGGCGACGTGCTCGCGTAGCAAGAGACCGGCTGGGTGCCCGCGAGCGAGCGCCAGCCGCGAGTGGGCTGACGGAGGCTCGATGCGTGTAAGCGAGCGAGTCGCGGAAGAGGACATCCCACGCCGACCGACCGCGCGACCATCTCAAATTCGCGTCGCGAGGGCGGGAGAACTCAGTCGAGCAACGCGAAGGACTGGAAGCCGCTAGCTCTCTGCCGAGACGTCGGCTGTCTCTTCTCTCTCGGCCGCGGCGAGCTCGAGCTCCTCGGCGAGCTCCTCCCAGACATTATTGTCGTCGCCACGGAACTTCCTTACCCCGCGCGCGATGTTGTGGCGACTCTGATCTCCACTCGCGGGCGCGAGGAGGAGAGCGACGGTTGCTCCCAGTATGGCGCCGACTGCAATGCCCGCCGTAAACAGACCGATATTGTTCCAATCAGGAACCGTTTCGTGCGGTAATCCATCCGGTTTGGGCTGAGGGATGGAACCTGGAGGAGGGGCCTTGGGGATCGAGGACGCCGTCCTGGAGGGGCCGGGAGAATTGAACATGAAAGGCGTAGCTCAGGGGGGATGGTAAGAAATTTGCCCTAAACCCTTACCTAGCAATAGCCGTGCGAGGATGCTGAATGAGTAGTTCAGGTAAAATGGTATTGTTGGTGGAAGACAACGAGGATAATCGTATAGTCTATTCCACCATCCTGAAGCACTTCGGTTACGAGGTAACCGAAGCATTGAATGGCGAGGAAGGCATAGCAAAGGCCCGGTCAGAGAAGCCCGACTTGATCCTGATGGACATCTCCATCCCGATCATCGACGGCTGGGAGGCGACGCAAGTTCTGAAACACGATCCGTTGACGAAGGGGATTCCCATTATCGCGCTGACCGCACACGCTCTCGCATCCGATCGTGAGAAGGCGATGGAGGTGGGCTGCGACGGTTACCTGGCCAAACCCTGCGAGCCGAGGGCGGTAGTCGCAGAGGTGCAAAGGTTCCTCGGCAAAAACAATGGAGCGTAAGCCCCAGTACAGGATTCTCATCGTAGACGACCACGAGGATAACATCGAACTCCTCCGGGCGCGTCTCGAGGCGCGCGGCTACGAGGTAAAGGGCGCCAATGATGGTCAGACGGCGCTGGACACCGTCGACCGATGGTGTCCGGATCTAATTCTCCTCGACGTGATGATGCCGAAGATGGACGGCATGGAAGTCGTGCGACGACTGAAAGCGAAAACCGACAGGAAGGAGCTTCCCTTCATCCCGGTGATCATGCAGACCGCGCTCGACTCCACCGAGAACAAGGTAGAGGGGCTCGACGCCGGCGCCGACGACTACATAACGAAGCCGATCAACTTCGCCGAGCTCGAGGCGAGGGTCAAAGCGCAGCTGCGCATCAAGCAGCTGCAAACTGACCTGGTGGCCAGCAGGGAGGAGCTGTCGGAGTTGAACAACAAGCTGCGCGAGATCTCCCTCACTGACGGGCTGACCGGAGTTGAGAACAGACGGTCGCTCGAGGACCGGCTGCAGGAGCAATGGCAACACTCGGTTCGTCTGCACGAGCCGATGGCCGTCGTTATGTGCGACATCGACAAGTTCAAGAGCGTGAACGACAACTACGGCCACCAGGCCGGCGATGCGGTCCTGAAGGAGATCGCGCGGCTCCTCAAGGACGAGGCGCGTGAGATAGACCGGGTAGGGCGATACGGCGGAGAGGAGTTTCTGCTGATTCTGCCGGGTACCGTTCTGGACGCGGCAGTTACGTTCGCCGAGCGGCTGCGGGAAAAGGTGGAGAATCATACATTTGCATATGAGGGCGGCACGCTCCGCCGGACGATGAGCTGTGGCGTGGCAGCCGCCCCGCACCCGAAGGTGAGGGACCAGGAAGGACTAGTGAGAGCGGCGGACGACGCTCTCTACGTGGCGAAGGAGACCGGGCGCAACCGTGTGGTGCGCTTTGACGGCACTGATTTCAACGCCCATACCCAGAGCAAGGGAAACAACTCCACGGATGGCGACAAGCCGGTCAAAGAAGCAGCGGGAGGAACCAGCCCAGGCTCCCCACCCCGATCAACAGCCACCGCAGCCTCCGCGGAAAGCCAGCGAGCAACAGCGTAA
>DASZZU010000124.1:0-12029 GCA_035544855.1 Gemmatimonadaceae bacterium
TCCAAAGCCGGGTTGAGCTGCTCACCATCGACTATGATCGTAAGATTTATGCCAGTCGCGCTCAGTGACATCATGTGCACCTTGATTCCGTCGAGCGCGCTGATGGCGCGACCCATGGCGCCGCTGTCGTCACTGATCGCCGCGCCCACCACCGCCACGATCGCGCGATCCCGCTCGACCGACACGTCACCGAGAGAAGCCAAATCCACGACGAGAGATTCGAGCCCCGACGGGTCGTCGACGGTCATGGAGACAGACACCTCTGATGTGGCGACGACGTCGACGGAGACTCCATTCTTCTCGAAGATCTCGAACACACGCCGCAGAAATCCGCGCGCGAACAACATCTTCGCGGCTCCGACTTTCACCAGGGTAATGCCGCCCTTCCCGGCAATAGCGCTTACGGCACGTCGCGGCGCATCAAAAGTGATGCGCGTTCCCTTCCCGTCGGGCTTCCGCGAGTTGTAGATGAACACCGGAATCCCGAGCCGTACCGCGGGCGCGATCGTGTTTGGGTGCAGCACCTTCGCGCCGAACGATGCGAGCTCGGACGCCTCGTCGAATCTGATCTGCTCGATGAGCTTCGATCCCTTCACCACTCTGGGGTCGGCGGTCAGCATCCCATCCACATCCGTCCAGATCTCGATGGCGTCGGCGTGGAGGGCGGCGCCGAGCAGGGATGCGCTGTAATCGGATCCGCCGCGGCCGAGAGTGGTCGTAATTCCCGCGGGAGTCCGGCCGATGAATCCGCCCATCACCGGTACCTTTCCCTCCTGAATCAATGGCTGCACGATGTCCCGCGCATTTTCCGCGATTGCATCGGTTTGTGGCTCCGCCGTCATGAAATTGTCGTCGGTGATAAAGACATCGCGGGCATCGACGTGCTCCGCGGGAATTTCGCGGAGCTTGAAGAATGCGGCGACGAGATGCGATGAGAGCTGCTCCCCGAACGCGGCGATCGCGTCGAAGCTGCGCGGCGTCGCGTGTCCGAGAATGGATAGCGCTTCCGCGAGACTCGCCAGCTCGTCGAACGTCGCGCTCATCTCGGCGGCCACTTCCGATGCCTCGCTCGACGTTCCGAGCAGCTTCTCGCACTCCTGGAAGTGCCTGTCCCGCAAAGTCTCGACACCGCGCAAAGCGCCGATCAGATGGCCCTTCGCCGACTGTTCACCGATCGCTAAAAGAGAATTCGTCGCTCCGCCAAGAGCAGACACGACGACCGCTGGCTGACGCGCGAGGCGGCCTTTGACAATGCCGGCGGCGCGCTCGATCGCCTCCGCATCGCCAAGCGATGTGCCGCCAAACTTTACGACGATCACGCGGTATCGAGAGCGCCGTTCGCGGCGAGCAGCTCCGCGTTCAAAACCGAGCCGCCCGCCGCGCCGCGAACGGTGTTGTGCCCGAGCGCGACCATCCGCAAATCGAGCACGGCATCACGACGTACTCGTCCGACGGTCACCGTCATCCCGTTCCCGGCGTTTACGTCGCGTTTTGGCTGGGGGCGGTCGGGCTGTTCGGTGACGACCAGCGGATGTGCGGGTCGGGTCGGAAGTTCGGCCGTCGCCGGAAATCCTTTCCATTCCCGCATTGTCTGAATCGCAGCTTCCGGGGTCGGCCTGTCCTCGAAGCCAATGGTCATGCAGATCGTGTGACCGTGCTCGACCGGCACCCGGTTGGTGTGGGCGCTCACCTTGAAAGTCGCGCTCATGACTTCGCCGTCTTCGTACCTGCCGAGCAGCTTCAGCAACTCGCGCTCGAGCTTCGGCTCTTCGTCGGCGATGTAGGGAATGACGTTGCCGAGAATGTCGAGCGACGGAACGCCGGGGTAGCCGGCGCCCGACACGGCCTGCATTGTCGAGAGAAAAAGCTGCCTGATGCCGAACTTCTGGTGCAATGGCGCGAGAGCGACCGCCGCGACCGTGGCCGAGCAATTTGCGTTCGTCACGATGGCTCCGCTCCACCCGCGTTTGCTACGCTGGCACTCGAGGAGGCCGAGGTGATCTCCATTCACTTCCGGGATGACGAGCGGGACGTCGGGCTCCATGCGGAAGTTTTTCGCGTTGCTCAGCACGAACTTTCCCGCCTGCGCGAATGCCATCTCGACCTCGCCGGCAACGACTGCGTCGAGCGCGGAGAAAACGATTGGGGCGCTCACAAGGCCCGGATCGCACGCGATTACACGACGGGACATGATCGATTCCGGGGGAGAAGCGCCCTCGAGCCAGCGGGTCACTTCACCGTATTTCTTCCCCGCTGATCTCTCGGACGCCGCAAGCTCCTTCAGCTCGAACCAGGGGTGGTCGGCAAGCAGTCGCACGAACATCTGCCCCACCGCGCCGGTTGCCCCCAGCACCGCGACCGGCCACTTGCCTTTTCGATTCCCGGGCAGGTTTGAAGGGGTCATCGTGCGAGGAGGGTTTTGGCAAGCCGCTCATAACTGTCGACGCTGGCTCTCAGCTCTTCGACATCGATGAACTCGTCCGGGGTATGTGCAACGTGGATCGAGCCGGCCCCGAAGAGGAATGGCTCGCCCCAGTTGGAGAGTAGTGGAATGTCCGAGGTATAGGCGACTGGCTCCGTGTCGAAGCCAGGTACTGTCGCGAACCTCTGCGCGGGTATGTGCGAGCCGAACTCTACATCTGCTCGTCCTTTCGCCCAATCGATAACCATCTTCTTGATCGGCTCGACGTCGCTCACGAGTCTGAACATGATCTCAGCCTCCGCGTGCGCGGGGATGACGTTCGCTTCCGTCCCGCCCTTGATGGTGCCGATGTTGACCGTCGTCTCTCCGAGTACGGGGTCGGATGGAAGCGGAAGCTTCCGGAGTGTGGGCAGCAACTCCAGCATCGGCTCTATCGCGGACCGTCCGAGGTGCGGGTACGCCGAGTGAGCCTCACGTCCGCGGATCCGTATGGTAGCGCGCAGCGAGCCTTTGGCGCCGCTCGCCAGCTTGCTCTCCGTAGGCTCGCCGTTGATCAGGAAGCGACTCTTCGTTCCGAGGTTGTTTGCTGCTCTGGCGCCATCAGAACCCTTTTCTTCTCCAACGACGAACAGAAGCTCGATGCGCTTCTCGCCAGCGCCGACCAGACGATCCGCCGCGACCAACATCGCCGCCGCAATTCCTTTCGCGTCAGAAGAGCCGCGACCGAACAGTCTGCTCCCCTCGAGCCGCGGCGGAACATAAGGGGGAACCGTGTCGAGATGCGTGGAGAACGTCACGCCTCCGCCGGAGCGCGATGCCCAGATGTTAGCGCGTCCGCGGCTTACCTCCTGAAGCGTGACGTTCCAGCCGCGCCCCACGAGCCAGCGCGAGACGAAATCCACGATGCTCCCCTCGGAGCCCGTAGTCGATTGGATCGAGAGTAGCTCCGCCGCGAGCGACACGACATCGGTCATGCGGAGAAGTTAGCTCCGCTGGTGGATGGTGTCAGCGCCTACTTCTCGACTGTTCCCGAGGTGGTGTCGCCGTAAGCGCCCCGCGCTGCGTGATTGAGATGCCAATTCGGCTTCGCGGCGAATGATTTGGGCGCAATCCGCCCATAGGCCTTGATAAACGCCAGCGCCGATTGCGTGTGCGTGCGCGCCTTTCCATTCTCCAGCGGCGTCTGCGGGACAATCACTGTCACCGGCTGCGGCATCGACTGAACCTCCTTGGTGACTTCGGTCGCTCGCGCCGCATCATTCCCAGGCAATGGGCGCATGATGAATGGTATGGCGTACTGCTTCAGCAGCTTTTCCATCTCCGCGTTCCAGGCCGCCTGCGGCGGATCGGTAGGATCGAGCAGCGAGACGACCGTGCCCGCCTGCCCACCGAGCACGAACCCGAACATCTCGTGCTTGTTGGGATAGGGAATCAGCCACTTGCCAGACTCGAGGTGAGCGAGCGAGCCCCGTTCGAACGGATCCGGTCTGTCCGCGAAACCCGTTGCGGTCTTGATGTCGCTGCTGAGCGCGATCTTCCTGCCTTCCGCCTCGATGATCCGTTTCGCGACGTTGACTCGGTCACGACCGAGTCCGCAGTGCACGTAATATTTTCCTTTCCCGGTCCGTGCGATTTCGCGGAGCTTCTCGAGCGATTCGTCGTTGTTACTGACCCAGGGCAGCATCGGCGCCTGGATGAAATCCAGGTGCAGCTTCTTGGTCGCATCGCGCTCGGCGCTGATGCCCTCTCTCTCTATGACCACTCCCGGATGCTGGAGGGAGATTACGGCCGTCACTCCCTCTTTCTTCAGCTCTTGCAGCTTCGGTTCATCGGGGTACGCGCCGAAAATGAACTCACCTCCTCCGGCCACGTTGTATCTTCCGCCGTCGCCGCCACCCGCAATGCCCGCGAGCATCTTGGCCGGATTCGACCATTCCCACGCGGTACCCGCCGCCAGCAGCGTGAAGACGGCCGCGATGCCCCAGCGAGTGTTCCAATTTCGCGCGCGGAACATTATGCCGACTATCAAGCGAGTAAGGAGAAGCGAAAAGACCAGATAGAGGAGGATCACCACGATGAGCACGTGATCCTGCGAGCTCTGCTCCCATCCGGCGCGCCCCATTCCCTCGGTGATGAGTCTCACCGGACCGACGAGCACCGCCGTTCCAAGGACCAGGCCGACCAACAGCCACATATAGAAAAACGTCCCGAGAACAGCACCGGCGCCCGGTCTTACGCGTGCAGACGCAGAAGTTGCCATCCCGCCCCACCTCTCCTTGCAGTAAGTGCCAGCCTCCACCCGCTTAGTACTACACCGGGTACCAGGTATTATTCCGTCTGTTCCTTCTTTGGAATAAGCAAGCAGCCGGCCAGCGGGTCAACGGAGACTGAGAGCGGGGTGTCAGGCAGGAGCTCGCCGTCCGCCTGCGCAATCATGGGAGGGATCGTTTCGACCCTGAATTCCCGGCCTGACTTGTAGAAAAGGCAGGGATCAGGGCGGAAATCCTTGCGGACCATTCTCCAGAGAATTCTGAGCGCATCCCAAAGGGAGTCGGGCGAGAACACGCACGCATTGAGCAGCCCGTCGTCGTGAACGATTCCGTCGCCGAATGCGACCAGATTGTTGAGAACCGCCCCGAAGTTCGCCACGAGTACCGCCGAGGCAGCCCGCTCGTAGACGGTACCATCGACTGTGAGCCGGAGACTGAACTTCTGGTTGCGAAGGACGGCTTTGTACCCTCCTACGACATACGCCATGAAGCCGAAACGCTTCTTGAGTCTCGCCGGCGCTTCCGAGATCATCGTCGCATCGAGGCCGACGCCCACGCCGATTGCGAATCTTCGTCCGTCGCCGAGCCTGCCCAGGTCCATCGTGGCTTGATCGCCCGCCAGGAGAAGCGGCACGGCGCGAGCCGGGTTGAGCGGGATCCGAAGGGTTCGGGCGACGACGTTGGCGGTTCCTCCGGCCAAAATGCCCACAGGTAGGCCCTGGTGAGCGAGCGCGCCCAACACCTCCATCACCGTTCCATCACCGCCCAGGGTGAACACTGCATCGTACTTGTGCGCGTGCGCTTTGGCGATGACCGCTGCGTGGCCCGGCGCTTCCGTTGGCATCATGTCGCAGTCTACGCCGGCGTCGGAGAATGCCTTCAGGGCCTTGGCTCGAATCCGGTTTCCCCGCCGCGAGGCCGGATTGACGATCAGCAGTACTCGCTCGATCCGCCGCGGCGCAAACTTCATCGCGGTTGCTGCGCTCACGCCGCGTCCAACAGGAAGGAGTCGCTCATTTAGTGCTCGGGGCGGGGATCGAACCCGCATGGGATCTTATCCCAAGGGATTTTAAGTCCCTCGCGTCTACCAATTTCGCCACCCGAGCGGATGAGGACGCGCCAGCACTACTGGGCGGCACCGACTCCGAGGAGGAACGAAGCGGGAAACGGGACTCGAACCCGCGACCCCAACCTTGGCAAGGTTGTGCTCTACCAACTGAGCTATTCCCGCGTGCATTGACAAAGCTACGGGTGAAAAACGGCCCGAACAAGCGCCGCTCCCCCGTCTGGACAAATCTCGCATTTTCAAGTTGACAAAACCTCAAGCGGAATGATAACGTCTCCCCGCTGGCGGACGTCCCCTAGTCAGACGAACGCCCCTCATGCCTGTTCACATCGTGCGGAGAATCTATGCGCCGTCGCCTGGTCAGCGTTTCCACTGTAGCACTGGCTTTCATCGCGGTTTTCGCCATGCCCGCGCCCGCTCAGCGGGTCCTGGGTGTTGGTGACGACGCCTTGACGCTGCCGCGGGGGATCTTTCGCTTCCGGACAATCGGGCAGTGGACCCAGTTCAACGAGCGTTACGGGATGAACACCCCGGGGCGGCCCAACGGCGCCCTGGAGCCGCTCGGCGTCGACTTCACCCTCGACACCATCGGGGTGAAGCAGTTTCCGAATCTCGCCACCCTTCAGGGGGGGCTCCAACAGCTGACGGGAAACCCGAACTGGTACGCGACGCTTGGCAACACCCACGTGGATCTGCGCGATCGCGTTACCGCGTATCCCTTCATCTTCGAGGCCGGACTCTCCAGCAGGTTCTCGCTTGGCATCCAGATTCCATACGTCGTCACGCACTCGATGACGTTCTTCAACGTCAACACCACCGGCATTCAGGGTAATCTCGGCTTCAACCCCGCTCTCGCCCCTATCGCGACGGCAGTTACCCAGAATACTAACTTCTTCACGCAGTTCACTACTGCTGCGAATACGCTGCAGGGTTCGCTCGATGCGTGCGCGGCCAACCCCGGCGCGTCCCCGAGCTGCCCGGCGCTCAACGCCAATCGCGCCAACGCGCAATCACTCGTCAATAACTCCCGCGCCTTCGCGGGTGGCGTGAATCAGATTTACACGACGTCACCGTTCATTCCGATCGTGGGCACAGATGCGCAGCTCACCATCGAAGCCCGAACTGCCGCGTTCAGAGCGCTCTACCAACAGTTCGGAGTCAACAGCATCCTGGCGACGACCACCGGTCCCTTCGCGTCGCAGAGCAGGCTCACACTGCGCGATGCTCAACGGATTCTATCGGACACGGCGTTCGGCATCATCGCAGATCCGCTCGCCTCCACCAGCCACTCTCACATTGGTGACATCGACATCGGCGGCAAGTTCGCCATTTACGATTCCTTCGGCAGGACCGGCGAAGCGAGACTGTCGCCGCACGGCCTCAACTTCCGTACGGCGGTTGGCGGCATGTTCCGAATTCCCACCGGACAGATCGAGTCGCCCAACAACTTCATTGACGTCGGCACAGGACGCGGCGCGAAGGCCGTTGAAGGGCGCTGGTTCGGCGATCTCCTCATTGGGAGCCGCTTCTGGCAATCCTTCATTCTGCGCTTCAACAAGCCATTCTCCGACAACCAGGAGATACGCATCATCGATCTGCCCAACCTGGAGCTGGCGCCGATTTACCGCCGTCAGACCGTGCACCGGACACTAGGCAGCGCGTTGGAGTTCGAGACAACCCCGCGCATCGTGCTCAACGATTTCTTCTCGATCTCCGGCCAGTACGTCTATCGGCACAAGGGCCAGGATCATTACACAGGCACCTTCACGATCCCCGTGGCGGTAACGGGATTCGCCAACCTCACCCTCGATGCGTCGACACTCGATCTGGAGACGGAGACCTGGGAGCATCGGGCCGGCGGCGGCATCGCCTTCTCCAACTTCTACGCCTTCGATCAGGGTAAGGCCAAAGTCCCCTTCGACGTCACCTACCTCCACTGGCAAACGGTGAAGGGGTCGGGCGGAAATCAGCCGAAGTTTTTCACCGATCAGATCCAGCTGCGTCTCTACGCGAGAATTTTCGGCGGAAAATGATCGTTCCATTAGCAAAAGAGCCGGCCAAGTGGCCGGCTCTTTTTTTTTATGCTGGAGCGGCGGCGCTCTCGAGCAGCTCCTTCGCGTGCGCGCGACTGACTTTGCTCTCGGGATCGCCGCCCAGCATCCGCGCAATCTCGTTCACTCGGCTGCTTCCCTCGAGCACCGAGATATCCGCGGTCGTCACCCCTCCCTTTGCGCCCTTGGCCACGACAATGTGGTGGTGCGCGCGAGCGGCGATCTGCGGCAGGTGCGAGATGGCGAAGACCTGATGCTCCTTTGCGACGCGACGCAGGGTGTCGCCCACCTGCAGTCCAACGCGCCCGCCAATTCCTGCGTCGACCTCGTCGAAGATCAGCGTCGGAACGCGATCCACCCGCGCGAGGATGGTCTTGAGAGCGAGCATTACGCGCGAGAGCTCTCCGCCCGACGCGACTCGCGCGAGCGGCCGCTCCTCGTGACCGACGTTGAGCGCCACTCGAAATTCCACATCCTCTGCGCCGTCCGCCGTCGGTTCGTCACGGGGCACGAGCGCGACTGAGAAGCGGCCGTCGGGCATGCCCAGCTGCGGCAACAGCGTGTCCACCGCTTTGGCGATCTTCTTCGCGGCCGTCGCCCGCATCTCCGAGAGTTTCTCCGCTTCGCCGAAAAGGCGGCGCCGGGTTTCCGTTTCCCGAATCGTAAGATTGGCGAGGTCGAATTGCGCGGTGTCGATGAGATCGAGCTCCGAGCGCGCGGACCGGCCGGTTTCGACCACGTTCTCCAGAGCAGGTCCGTATTTCTTGAGCAGTCCGAACAATTTGTCCCGGCGTTCACGCACTTCTTCGAGTCGCTCCGGGTCGAGGTCTACCGAGCCCGCGTAGTCCTCTACGCTGCGCGCCAGCTCCTGCAGGGCGTAGAAGCCGGCATCGAACAGCTCCTGCATGCGCTTCGCCGAGGAATCGATTCGCTCGATTGTGGTGAGCGGCCGCTGTGCGGCGCCAAGCTGAGTGAGTACGCTTACCTCGTCGCCGGAGAGCAGATCGTTGAGGCTGGTCGCCAGGGTGCGCAGCTCGTCCGCGTTCTCCAGGACCCGGGCCTCGTCCTCCAGCTTCGCATCCTCACCGGGCGAAACGCGTGCTTCTTCGATCTCCTTCGCTACGTGCCTGAGGTAATCGGCGCGCTTTTCCGCTTCAGCTCGCCGAGTGGAGAGCGCCGAAATCTCGTGCCGCACGTTAGTGAGCTCGCCGTAGGTAGTCCGCACCAGCGCGGCCTGCGCTTCCGCACCTCCGAAGGCGTCGAGTATCTCGCGCTGGGAGTCTGCGTCGAGCAGAGTCTGCGCGTCGTGCTGACCATGAAGATTCACGAGCTGGCGGCCGATCTCCGCCAGGACCGTCGCTGTCACCGGCGCGCCATTGATCCAGGCGCGTCCTCGCCCGTTGGACGCAATCTCGCGCTTGAGAACGAGCGTGTCCTCTTCGACTTCGATACCATGCTCGTCCGCCAGCCTCACGATTCCCCTTACATTCGCCACGTCGAATACGCCTTCGACTGTAGCCTTCTCCGCGCCGGAGCGAATGAGATCCGCGCTCGCGCGCTCGCCCAACAGAAGTCCCAGAGCGCCCACGATGATCGATTTTCCCGCGCCCGTCTCACCCGAAAGCACATTGAAGCCTTCGGCGAGGGGCAGCGTCACCGATTCGATGATCGCAAAATTCCGGATTCGGAGCTCTGTCAGCATCAGGACGGCTGATCGAGCTCGGGCAAGCCTCCCCAACCCAGCTTGACTCTCATGCGCTCGAAGAAAGTTGCTCCAGGAAAGCGAACGATGCGCACCGGATTGTCCGCCTTTCTGATCTTGAGCTTCTCGCCTTTGACGAAGCTGGTGCCAACTTGTCCGTCGACCGTGACGAGAAGCTCGGTCGGACTTTCGTTGGCTTCTACGGTCACTTCCGCGTCGGCGGGAATTACGAGGGACCGAATCGCGAGCGTGTGGGGGGAGATCGGAGTGATGAGGATCGATTCGAGTGTCGGCACGACAACCGGACCTCCGGCCGAAAGACTGTACGCGGTAGAGCCTGTCGGAGTCGAGATTACAACTCCGTCAGCGGCGTAAGTCCCAATGCTTTCATCGTCGACGAACACATTGAGGCGCACCACACGCGCGAAGCCTCCTTTGTGCAGAACGAAATCATTGAGGGCTCTCCACTGTTTGCGGGCCTGACCTGATTGATCGATGACTCTCGCGCTGAGAGCCATGCGTGGCTGCGCAACGTAATCGCCGCTGGCGAGGTTCCGGAGAGCAGCCTCGAAATCCTCGCTATGGCAGCTCGTGAGAAACCCCAGCCGGCCGAGATTCACTCCCAGAATCGGGATGTCGCGACCGTCCAGAAAGCGCGCACCGCGCAAGAGGGTTCCGTCACCCCCGAGTGTCACCAGCCCGTCGAGCTGTGACGGGTCCTCGAGGCGCGCACCTTTTCCCGCCAAGTCGTGGAGTCCCTGCTCGAGGAAAGCCTCTATCCCGAGCGTCGGGGCAAGACGAAAAAGCGTCCGGAGAATTTCCGGCAGCTCGTCGTAACCCTGATGGCCGATGACACCAAGGCGCATCAGACAGCGCGGAGGTGGGTGCCCCGCAAACTCTCCATTCCAAATGCGGCGCTGGCGCGCTGCGCAATTCCGCGTCCGTCGAGCCCGAGCCGCGCAAGCTGCTTCGCACGCGGAGCCTGATCGATGAAATCGTCAGGTACGCCATGGGCGACGACTTTGACCGATGCATCCATCTCGCCGATCACAGCCGCCATGTGAGCGCCGAACCCGTTGACGATCGTGCCCTCCTCCACAACCAGTATGTTGCGGTGATCGCGAACGATCTCGGCCAACGCCCGCTCGTCGTGCGGCTTGAGGTAGCGACAATTCACTACCGTCACACTGGCGCCGCTGTCGTTGAGAATCTCGGCCGCCGTCAACGATGGAAGTACCATCGTTCCGACCGCGAGAATTGCGACCGTATGGTCGGGATCGCGGCCCCCGCTGGCGCTTCGACGCAGGATTTCCCACGACGCATGAGGAACCGCTTCGATCTCGGCAGCAGGCGGGACGACATCCGGCGTCGCGTCGCGGGGATAGCGGAGACAGAATGGACCGTCGGAGTGATCGAGTCCGCTACGAAGCAGCGCGATCATCTCCCGTCCGTTCATGGGCGCGGTGACCACCATACCCGGCACAGCGAGCATGTACGCAATGTCGTACAGGCCCATGTGGGTGGGGCCATCTTCTCCCACTACGCCGGCGCGATCCATCGCGAAGACCACCGGCAAGTGCTGAATCGCGACGTCGTGAATGACGTTGTCGTAGGCGCGCTGAAGGAAAGTGGAGTAGATGGCGCAGACCGGGCGAATTCCCTGGGTGGCAAGGCCGGCCGCGAATGTCACCGCGTGTCCCTCGGCTATCCCCACGTCGAAGAACCGCTCGGGATACGCCTTCGCAAAGGCGCTTGTGCCCGTTCCACTCGGCATCGCGCCGGTGATGGCGACGACTTTGGGATTCTCCGTGGCCAGCTCCACCAATCCCTGCCCGAACGCGGCGGTGAACGCAGTGTTCGCGACGGAAATCTTTCTCAGCTTCCCGGTCGCCGGGTCGTGGCCAGGAGGCAGCGCGTGCCATTTCTCAACGTGCTCTCCCGCCGGGAATCCCTTTCCTTTCTGGGTGATGCAATGGATGAGGCGAGGACCGGGGAGTTCCTTCACGGCGGCAAAGGTGTCCATTAGCGCATCGATGTCGTGACCGTCGATCGGACCGAAGTAGCGGAAGCCCAGCTCCTCAAAGAGGACGCCCGGAGTGAAGAAGGTCTTCACACTCTCCTCCCACTTCCGGACCAGCGTACCAACTCCGGCGAGCGGACCCGGTGCTGAATCGATTACGGATCCGATCGCGGATCGGACACGATTGTACAGAGGATTGCGCTGTATCGAAGTCAGATATTTCGACATCGCGCCGACGTTGGGCGCGATCGACATCTCGTTGTCGTTCAGCACGACGATCAGGTCGCGTTCTGAATGACCGGCGTTGTTCAGTCCCTCGTACGCCAAACCGGATGTCAGCGCGCCATCGCCGAGGATGGCGACGACGTTATAGTCGTCGCCGACGAGATCGCGGCCGGCGGCGATTCCGAGCGCGGCGGAAATGGACGTCGCCGCGTGTCCGGCCCCGAAGGTGTCGAACTCGCTCTCGGTGCGCTTGAGAAATCCGGAAAGGCCATG
>DASZZU010000125.1:0-13672 GCA_035544855.1 Gemmatimonadaceae bacterium
ATGTTCTTTTCGAGGAGCGTCTTGTAGCGATAGAAAACCTGCACGCGCTCCTTGATTGGAGTCGCCGACCAGGCAGGGAAAGCCTTTGCCGCGCTGGCGACGGCGGCATCGACATCGTCCTGGGTCGAGAGTGGCACCCGCGAGATGACGCTGCCATCGCTCGGGTTGTGGACTTCGAGAAACGAGCGGTCGCTGCCGACAAAAGAGCCGTCGAGGTAATTCCGTACTTCAGGGTACTTCATGCTTCCTCCAAGATCGGAGGCGCGTGGTAGCGCGACGGAAATCCCTCGACCGGTGGCCGAGGGATGAAAGGCTCTACGGATGATTATGCGAAGATGCGCGAGCGCGACACGGCTCGCAAGCTCTAGCCACGCGACGAGTTACGACGGGCGTCAGCGCTACCTGCAGCAGGAGCGCCAGGCAGCATTTCGGCGGGCTCTGCTGTGAAAGTTAAGCTCTTCCTTGCAAGCACTCACGGCACGAAGCATGATGCTCCTAACGGAATGCGACACCTCGAACTGCAAACCGGAAAGTGGATGACCGATCCCGCGACGCCAGCTCAGCAGACGCAAGAAGTCCTGCCTCATGTCGATCTCGGCATGTCGATCAGCATCGCCGCGACCATCACTCTGGTCTCGGCGATTCTCGCCGCGGGCGCGACCTACGAGGTAGTCAGAGGAACTCTCTCGTCGGGTATGACGCGACTGCTTGCGGTCGTTTCGCTCCTATCGCTCGTGGCAATGTTTTATGGACTGATCGAGCTCGCACTCGCCGTGATTGCGACTACTGCGGAGCGGAGGAGGCAGGCGAGGGAGATCACTGAGCGGCGAAAGGGCGATCGCGCGAGAAAGCCGACGCCTCATTAAATCGGGCATCTGAAGGAAACGAAAAACCCAGCCGGATCTATAGGCAGCGGAAAACCCGTGGCGACTGACCACGAACCAGCGTGAAGTCACCGAGCTTTTCGCCCGTATCAGTGAGAGTGACGGTGAGCCTCATCGTTTCCCCGTCAGTCCATCCGTCGTACCGGGCCGGGTGACGATCGGGGATTTCGCCCTGCATTATCGGCCCGCCGTGCCCCCGCGTGTGCGTGCCTTGGGCAATGAAGCTTCCGTTCGTCGCGTCGACGATTGGCTGGTCGATCGTGCCGCTGGCGCAGTCGTACTCGAGAGTCCCGCTGGTCGCGGAGACGGTTAGTCCGACGTGCTCACCGCCCCACTCGCTCGGCGCGATAGGTCCGGCCAGATCCTTCGAGCACGGACCCGCGGCGGTCAGCAAAAACGCTGCGATCAACGAAAAAAAGATCCCATTCGGCGGGGCCAAATGGGATCTTGAACCGGTCATGGATCGCGCCTACCAGCGATAGTGCGCGAACGCCTTGTTCGCTTCTGCCATCCTGTGGGTGTCTTCCTTCTTCTTGACCGCGTTGCCTTCGCCCTTGCTCGCAGCGATGACTTCGGCGGCCAGCTTCTCGGACATCGACTTCTCGTTGCGGCCGCGTGAGAAGGTGATCAACCATCGCATCGCGAGCGCGGTGCGGCGATCGGGGCGAACTTCAACCGGCACCTGGTAGGTGGCACCACCGACGCGGCGGCTCTTCACTTCGACCGCGGGCTTCAGGTTGGTCAGCGCTTGCTTGAAGATCGTGACACCGACCTGGCTGGTCTTGTTCTCGACAATGTCCATCGCGCCGTAGAAGATTCTCTCGGCAGTCGATTTCTTGCCTTCGTACATGATGGCGTTGATGAACTTCGACACGGTCTGGCTATCGTAGCGCGCGTCGGGAAGAATCGGACGCTTGATGGACTTTTTGCGGCGGCTCACTTCTTCTTACCTCCCCCCCCACCGGCGGCGCCGGCGGCCTTTGGTTTCTTGGTGCCGTACTTGGAGCGGCTCTTGTTGCGGCCATTGACGCCTGATGCATCGAGCGATCCGCGAACGATATGGTACCGCACGCCCGGAAGATCCTTCACGCGGCCGCCGCGGATGAGCACGATCGAGTGCTCCTGCAGATTGTGGCCTTCGCCTGGGATGTAGGCGGTGACTTCGAACCCGTTGGTCAGCCGCACGCGCGCCACTTTGCGAAGCGCCGAGTTCGGCTTCTTCGGTGTGGTGGTGTAGACGCGGGTGCAGACGCCACGTTTTTGGGGATTGGACTTCAAGGCCGGCGCCTTTTCCTTCTTCTGGACGTCGCGGCGACTCTGACGGACGAGCTGATTTATTGTTGGCATTAATACTGGTTGGACGACGGGTACAAGGTGCGAAAAGTCAGCCTGATCCTGGCGCCAGACTAGCCTATAAAGTTAGGCGGCCCTAGCGTTTATGTCAACTTAGACGCTTGCAGTACCGGCTGCGAGCGCGGGGAGTTGATCGCGCTGGCGAACTCCTTCCGCGAATGGGCCCAACAGGTGGCTGATGCTGTTGGCGTAATAGCTGACGAGCGGCCGGTTGCCAGGCAGCACCGAATATCCCGCTCCAACTCTCACCAGGATCCTTCGCATCTGGAGCATGCGCCACGCGCGGTCGAAGATTTCCTCGACGCTGCCTTCGCGATGGATCACGCGCGCGTTGAGCTCGGTGAGCACATCCCGCATCTCCGCCATACGGGCCAGCAACTGCGCGTGCGTGATGAAATCTCCGTCGAAGCTCTGTATCGCCGCGCACGCCAGCGACACCGCAGTTACGGGGACGATTGCCGCGATTCGCTCGAGCACCGAGTCGGATAGCAACTGAACGCGCGCCAGGCGCTCTGCCCGCTCGAGGGCGAACAACCCTCCGGTCTCCCGGTCCTCGCGGTCGAACCACGCCGCCAGGGGGAATGGATCACCGATCACCACCGCCGCGCGCCCATAGCGTTTCCACTTCCCCGCCACGAGGCGCGCCATGTTCCACCACACGTAGCGCAGCACTTCGCCCAGCTGCGCGAGTCGCGGTGGACGCTTGCGACCTTCGCGCGCATCCAGCTCTCGCAGCAGCGAGCGGTCCTCCAGCACGCGGTCGTAGTTGATCGCCACCGGCACGACGTAAAGACGATTCCGCAACGCTGGATCGCGCGCGACGCCGAGCACGTAATCGAGCAAGCCGATCTTAGCTTTGCCGAGCTTTCCGTCGCGACTGAGGCCGCCCTCCAGAAAGATTCCTTGAGTCACGCCGTTGCGTGTGATCATCTGGACGTACTGCTCGAGCACGGTGTGATACAGCTTCTCGCGGTACTTGCGGCGTATGAAGTAGGCCCCGAACGATTTGAAGATGTACTCCAGTGGAAAGGTGCGCGCCCACTCCCCGACCGCGTATGAAATCGCGACTTGTCCGGACAGCACGTACCCGACGAGTACGTAGTCAGCGTTCGATCTATGATTCATGAGATAAATCACGATCGCATCGCGCGGAAGCGGTTCGCGTGATCGCCCTGCGAATTCAGCCGAAACCTTGTAAAAAAAGTTCAGCAGCACTCTGCTGACGACGAGTCCGATCTTATAGTAAGTGAGGATGTTGAAGAACGGGACGATCTCATCGATGTAGTCTTCGACGCGTTTCCACGCCACCACATCAGCTACCGAATGCTCGGTGGCGTGCTCCTTCACCGCCTGAGCGATTGCTTCGTCGGCGAGAAGTGTCTCCCTGATGAATGACTTCTTGGTGAGCTTGAACCGATCGATCCGGGAATGGGAACGGCGGAACGCTCGAAGAGCGATGCGATTTGCCCGGCGTTGTAGACCGCCAGTGGTCATGAGTACGACGAGGAGATTGAGCCGATTATCGAGATGACCAGGCGTTTCACCGCCGCATGCGAACGACTATCGCTCCCGAGACCACGCTGGAGCCGATCCCTGGCAGTGTGGCCGTCGCAGTCGCCGCGTCCATGAATTGCAGCGATTCAATGGCGCTTGCGCTTAGTTGACGGAGTGCCTCGACGCCTCCCAGGTGGGCGTTATCGAGGTAGACGAACAATCCCGCGCCAATAGCCGAGCTGGAAGTTGAAACACCAATCCTCCTTGCCGTGGAACTGCCGCTCTTTCTGGTAAACCACGCTGGTCTCAGCTGCTGCACGATATCATAGGCGTCGCGAAAGTTTTGGGAGTCGATTTCAGAGGTCGTGATGCGGTCCGGATCAGGCCTTGGTGTTGTGGATGAACCCGGTGTGGCACCGGAGGATGCGGAACAACTGAGCGCGACACTGATGAGAGCGGCACCAATCGACACCCGAAGCAAACCTCTCATGTCGCACCCTCCTGGTGGAAAAATTCTTTTGGAAAATCCTTGGATTTCGTGCCGGTGTCGCAGTAGCCATCCCTAGCTAGGGCGGAGCCATTCCTTTCGTCCAGATCACGATGGTGCCGCAGCCGTCCTCTTGAGTCATGCCAAGGAATTGCGCCGGCAGCCCGCGGTTACTGGGGTACACCTCGATGGCATAGATGTCAGAGCCGGATACGGCATCGTCCGGCGTGGTCGTGCGCACGCGCGAGCCTGGCTGCCCAATCCGTATCTTGTCGACCACCAGAGCATACTCGCACTGTTGGCTCGCGCCAGTGATGCGGGTATGCGGTCCGCGTCGGTGCACTACTACGTTGGGGATGTTGGCGAGCGCGTCAGTGGCCCGCACCGGTCGCATCGCCGCGACCATTTCCGGAGTAACGAACAGCCCGTGACCGGCGGCCATGCGCCGGTAGAATCCTTCTTTCTGCAGCGGAGTGCGAATGTCGTCCGTGACCTCCACTGTGGTGAGTATCGGGACGTTCTGTCGCATACGAATCTCCACTTCCACTGTGGCCGCAACGGGTACTTCAAGATCAAAGTACACCGGCTCGTACCCGATCCGGCGCACTGCGAAGCGGGTTCGCTTCAGTGGCAAGCGATCGAGGAGGAAGTGCCCATCGTCATCCGCGACCGCGGCCTGCTCGCTATCAAAAAGAACTACTTGGGCGAAAGGAACCGCCAGCCCGAGGGTGTCTATGACGGTTCCGATGAGCGCGAAGCTGACTGCACCCTGCTGCTGGGCACGCGCAGTGGACGGCGCGACCAGGCAAACAGCGGCGAAAAGTACGGAACGCATCCAGAGGACGCGCATCATTCCCCCCGAGAAGAGAGGATCTTTAACAAGTTAGTGCGCGCTCACTGGCGCACCAGTGCCGATAAAAAGCGGCCCGCCGGTGGACTGGCGGGCCGCCCTGAGTATTTTCGACCCGCCGTCAGCCTAAGGGCTGATCCGTGGAGGATGCTTATCGAGCAAGACGCTGACACCACCGGTGGCTGTAGCCGGAATCGTCACCGTGCTCCCGGTCGGCGTAGTTAACGTATAGGATACCTGCGGACCGAAAACAACGGCCGTGAGCGCGGACAATGCTTGTTGAGTTCCGGCGATTGCGTCCAGTGGCTGGCTGACAACGCCGAAGGCGGTGGTCGACGGGACAGCGGGCGCGCCAACCGGTGCGAGCACATCTGCGAGCGGCGCGGTAGAGCTGGGGGCTGTTGCCGTAACTCTGTAGCTATTAGCCGTCGTCGCAGGCGGCACAGGCTCGGGCAGCGCGGGCAGGCCCAACCACGCAGCGACCCCCTCTGGCGCGAGGTTGGAGAAGATCGCTCCGCCGCTGGTTGCTCCGCCCGTGGCTGCGGCGGAGGTCGCATAAACGTCCACCGTACCAAGGGCTGGTGCGGCATTGATCGCGCGCAGACCGATCTGCCCGGCAGCGGGCGCCGGAGGAGTATCCTCGATGACCATCAAGTGCTGTTTCGGGGTTGCTCCCGCCTTGGCGAAGCCGTAATGCACGATCGTGTATTTCTTTCCGACCTCGAGAGTCAAGGTCGTATCCACGAACACCTGCGAGACAACCGAGGTGTTCGTACCGGCGGCGGTCCTGTTGGTGAAGAAGACCTTAATGTGGTGCGCGCCTGGAGGAAGATTGCGCCAATTGCCGCTGGACGAGCGGAATGCAAGATTCGGCTCCGACGCGTTGGATGGAAAGTCCACGATCCTATAGTCCATGGCAACGGTATCGGGCACCGCGTTTACCCAACGAATGGAAGTGAAGGGCTCGGGTGAAACTTCTCTCGAAACGGGGTCGCTCTTACAGGCAGTTATACCGGCGACAGCGAGCCCTGCCAACAACACACGCGTGAAATGCATCAGAATCACTCCTGGGTAAAAAAGCTTGGACTAGCTCACCGGCGGCGGCTCGCCCGGTTTGTCCCGGCTTGAATCGCCGCTAAAGAGCCCTGTGAATCCCGCGGTGAAAATCGCAACTGCGATCAGAGCACCTATGATCACTGCCGTCACCGTTCGCTGTCTCGAGTAAGTGCGCTGAGAAACCGAGTTCACATCCTGGGGCCGGAGAGTTACCTCCTGCCCTTGCCACTTGTTTGAGAGTCCGTTCAGGAAGCGAACCTCGGTCACCATCAAGCGGATCGCAGTATCGCCGTTCTGCACGACTTGGCCGTCGATGCGCGCGACTCCCGAGCCCACCGGCTCCGCCAGCGCTACGCGCCCGACGTCGCTGATCTGCGCCGACACTACAGCCATCGGAGAGACCTCGAAGAGGGACCGCGCAGGATATGTATAGCAGCCTGACATCGACACCGCGAAGGCGGCAATGCCGCTCGCCGCTAGCGAGCGGTAGGAACCGACCAACAGGGTCCGGCCCGCCGCGCGACAAGCGCTGCGTACCGAACTCTTAAAGGCGCAGAACCGAACGCGAAATTCCAACTCGCTGCCCCTCAGTAGCCGTACGTGCCACGCGCGGCCGACCCGACGCCGCCCACTCCGCCCAGATTGTAGGCTGGCTTGGCGCGCGCGTCCATCTCCTGGAACGGCACCGGAAAGTGCAAGGGCGTGCCTTCGGGCAGGTCGCCCCATCCGCGGCTATCGATAAACCAGGCTCCGAGGTGGGTCATGATGGTCTCCATCCGCTTCTCCCACTTCATGGCTTCCATGATGTTGCCGCAGGCCGCAGTGGTGAAGTCGGGCGGCTGCGGAACGCGCGGAACGCACGAGCCCGAGGTGCTGATAGGATCTGTTGCCGAAGTAATACCTGCGAGGGCCGGAAGTTTGCCGTTGGCTACGCGAGTGATGTTGATTTTCGCCATCGCGTTCACAAAATCGCCCTTCCGGATGTAGCCCTCCGCCATGAGCAGATCCATTTCCGCTCGGGTCATTACTGGCATTGGGCCGTTGAAAGTACTCCACAAACTCTGGAAGCGGTAAAAATCGTAGAACGAGACCCCCCACGCCTCGCCTGTCGGATCGGTCGGTCGGCGGTTTCTGAAGTACAGGTTCGCCCGGGGAGGGTTTGGAAAGTTTGCCGTTGGGGTTGAACCTGAGCTAGTCCGTTGAGCGTCCCTGGTTTCCCCTGGAGGGAATCGTTGATCAGCGGTTCTGATGAGGATGCGGTACCGCGAGTTGAGTGGCGTCGCAAGCCACGCATCGTAGCAATCGCCGCCAGCGCACGTCGCTCCACCCGCGCGCACGCTATCAGCCATCCCTATGATCATTGGGGGCTGCTGGCTCCACGTGTCGTATAGCTCGTGCTGCGCCGTGGCGATGGTCCACGTTGTACCGGCAGCAGCCGACATGGTGATGCTGAGATCCGTCGGCAGAGCAGCCCCCGCATCCGCAATCACGGCGTCCCAGTCGACTACGGCACGTTCTGCCGGGGTACGGGCCACTCCCGCGCGGAAGCGCGCCTTCCATCCGCGCGCAATCTGTATGACCTGCACGGAGGTGTAGCCAGTAGTTGCACTTGTGTTGATGGCACCGGTGGTAAGCGTGTAGCCGGGCAGACGCGCCGAGATTGCAATAGCCGAGTCAAGCTGTTTGAGCGCGACCGCCATGCCTTCAGCGTACCCGACAAGATTTGCCGGCGCGCCCTGCGCGATGTCGTCTTCTGGAGTGACTACCGAGACAGAATCGTAAACGAGCGCGAGGTTGCCGTTCGCGGCTCCCATTACAAGGTAGGCGAATGCGAGCGCGCGCTGATCCGAGGCCGCCGATCCGATGGTGAAGCCGGGTTTGCGAAGCGCGGCGACTCCATTTGCCGCGACGCGCGCCGCACGCGGCAGCCTCGCGTACTGAACGAGGTTCTCGACTTCGTAGGGGTTGCCGCGGGTATTGGCGATCCCCGCGCGCGGCATTGCGCTACGCGGGCCCATCCCCCAGTTCGCGAGCCCCGACGCGTTTTCGAACGACATCGTCAGCAGGGGAGGCATTATCGAGCCGTTCACCCCGAATGCAGCCTGATGCATCTGGCCATAGGAGTTCAATATGAACGACTCTACGTCCCCCGGCCGCGCAAGCGCGCGGTCGAAGTCCGGATTGTTCGTGTTGGGTACACCGAGGTCCGCTTTACAGGCAACGAGCCCGACGGCGATGCCAACTGTCAAAAAACTAAGCTTTCGCATTTGGAATCCTCAGGTAGCAGCGCCATTGGCGCGGACGTATACGCTCCGCGCCAATGGCACATATTGATTAGAAGCTTGTTGAAAGCGAGAAAGTCCAGGTACGGGTGTTCGGGAACGTGAACGCATCAACCGCATTGATTACCGCCGAGCCGGACGAGTTGGTTCCCGAGCCACCCTGACCGCTGACGGCACCGAAGCCAACCTCGGGATCGAAGCCCGTATACCTGGTCCACGTCTTGAGGTTGCGTCCCACGAGGCTGACGGTCCAGTCACCATTCAAACCGCCAAATTCGCCAATGCGATACGACACGCTGGCCTCCCTCAACTTCTTGTAGCTAGCGTCCTCCACCATTCTGGAGTTCGGACCCAGAATGTCGTACAACCCGCCGATGCCGGCGCCACTGTCCGGCCCACCCGCGCGGTAGTAGTACCCGAGCGGCTTCGCGCCCTCGACACTCTTGCCCCGTTGATCATCATCCTTGGAGAGGAAATCGAGGAATGCCCAGCCACGGCCCTGGTTGTAAACGCTCCGCCCAATTGCGGCGTCCAGGAGAGCGTAGGCGGTGAAATTCTTGAACCTCAACGTCTGCGAGATGCCGTAACGGTATTTCGGTAACGAGTTGCCCATTGGCAGAAGCCGCGCGAAACCCCCGATATCGCGCATGACGATTGGCATGCCCCAGTTTACATCCACACTGGGGTGGATCCTGCCGTTTTCTCCCGCGTTGTTTGTGGTGTAGAATGGCGAGTTCGAAGGAAGCTTAGCCTGCCATAGGTTTTTCGTGATGCCGTCACCCGGCGAATTGCCCGCTCCAATCCATACGATGTACCCGTCGCTGTTCCTCTGGAAATCGAGTCCTGGGCCGCACGCCGCCGCCAATGCGCTCGGAAGGTCGCTACAGCTGCCGGCGTATTTCCGGCCATAGAACGTCCCGTACCGCTCGCCCTCCTTGGCAAGGAAAAGCTTGTCCGTCCCCTGAGCTCCCGAGCCAAAGGTAAATGGCGGTACGTTCAGCTTCGTGATCGTTGCGTACGCGCGGTCGTAGCTTCCGCGCACTGAATACGTGAGATCACGACGGTTGATGATTGGGATGTTGAGCGACAACTCAACGGTCTGGCCGTCAAGCTGTCCGGCATTTGAGTACTGCAGGGACGGACCGAAGAAAGCGGCCACTGGCACCGCTAGGATCTGGTCCTTTGCCTGGGTCTTCGACACCGTGAAGCCAAGACCGATGCGGTTGAACAGTTCGGCGTCAACACCAAGCTCCGTCTCCCGCACGGTTTCGGGCTTGAGATCTTTGTTGCCGAATGTCGCCTGGCCTCCGACAATTCCCGACGTTAGTGAGAACGTCTCATACTGCGCAAAGAAGGGCGGCCTATTGCCCGCCGTACCGACAGCGGCGCGGAGCTTGAGCTCGTTAACTTTTGGAATGAACCACCACGGCTCCTGCGATAACCGCCACGCCACAGCCGCGCGGCCGAACGTGCTCCAGCGGTGGGCCCGGCCAAAGAGCGAGCTGCCGTCCCGGCGAACGAGGCCGTCGAAAACGTAGCGATCCTTCCAGTCAATGCCGAGCCCACCGAAGTAGCCCAGGCTCTTGGTTTGCTGCACCGTCGAGGTGAGGGAGAAATCGAGGCTCGGATTGTTCAAATTCGGTACGCCGACCGCCGCCAGAGTACCTCCCTGCGAGCGACGGTAGTCGTACTTCGACTGCTCGTACAGATAGCGGAACGTCGTACGGGCGTTGAAGTCCCCGAAAAACGTCTTCCGCAGCACGAGGTTGGCGCTCGTGTTGTACTGCTGCTGCTCCTCGTTCTGCTTACGCAGAAATCCTCGATTCAGCACTTTCTCCGCGCCAAAGGTGTCACGGAAGCCTTTGTCGCGGAACAAGTCCGCGGCCGTGTTCGCGCCGTCATAGGCGAAGTTGAAATCCATCTCCGCCCATTCGAGCGGCCGCCACTGCGCGGAAGCGCCGCCGATGAACCGGCTTGTCTTGTCGGTCAGGCGCTGATTCTCGAGGCGGTACAGCGCATTTTCGTTCTGCGAACCGCCACCCTGCAGGTTGGTGCGGATGTACAGCCGGCCGAACTGATCGCGCTTGTCCAGATTGGCAATCGGCGGCGCACGGGTGAGACGGAAGAAAGCCTGACCGCCATCCTCCTGGTCGAACCCATCCTTTTTGTCGCGAGCATAATAGCTGCTCAGGGCAAAGGTCCAGTCGTTGATGGTGTGATCGACGTTGAGGCGGGCGCTTTGACGCTGGAAACCGTCCAAAAACTTGATCGAGCCCCCCTGATTGAACGCGTTGCCGCTCGCGTAGTAGGAGGTGTTGCCGGCGCGTCCGCGAAGGTCAACGTTCTGCTGCCAGAACGGCTTAGGTTGAGCGAACAGCTCGACCGCGTCGTAGTTTGTTCCCGGCCAGAGCTCGTTCTGGAACATGTTCCGGAGCGGATCACCGGCTGTTGTGCGGCTGATCGTCGAGCCCGGATCTATTGGGAAAGTGGAGGGGGAAAGTGCGTTGACGCCCGGGTTATTGTTGATCCGGTCGACTTCCGACTGATAGTTGATGCTCCGCGCGCAGGAGTTCTGCGCGAACCCGCTGACGGTGATGCAGAACCGGGTCCCGCTCTCATCGAGCCGGAGGGCGTGCGTCTGAGCGATCGGAAACTTGTGCTCGATATCGCTCGTGCCATACTCGGTGCGGGTTCCCCAGATGAACCCCTCGCCCATGTTCTTGCCGCGCTTGGTGGTGATCGAGATCACGCCCCGTGCCGCTCGGGCACCGTAAAGCGAGGATGCCGCCGCACCTTTCACGACTTCAATGCTCTCAATGTCATTGACGTTGATGCTGGGGAGGCCGCCCCCGCCAGTGTTGGCGAGCTGGTCGCTGAGCGTTACGCCATCAATTATGTAAACCGGCGAAGCGCCTACAGCGTTTGTCGAAATAGATGTCGGTGCGCGTAGCATCACCGATGGGCTGGCGCCGGGACGTCCTGACTCCGAGACGATGTTCGCTCCGGGTACTTTTCCAGCAAGCGCTGTCAGCAGACTGCCGGCGGGTACCTTTGACAGATCTTCGGCGTTCACCGTACTCACGGAGAATGGCAGCTTGGTCTGCTCGGTCGCACCTGTAACCCCCGTGACGACGACCTCCTGGAGGCGGTTGATATCCTCACGAAGCGTGAAGTCGACCGTCTGCTCACCAGGAGTGAGCACGATCATGTGGGCGCCGGGAACGAACCCAATGCGCCGCGCTCCCAGCGCGACGGACTGGCCATTCGTCCGGGCGACGGGAACTACGATAGTGTAGCGTCCCGTCGCGTTGGTTCCCACCGAGATCCCCAGCTCGTTTATGTAGACGTTGGCGTTCGACAACTCACGGCCCTGCTCGGACAGTACTCGTCCAGTTAGTGTCACCTGCGCCCAGGCCGGCGCGGCAACGAGCAGGATCAGCAAGCCCAAGATCGCTAATGTGGTACTGCAAGTACGCTTCATGTTCATCATTTCACTCTCCGCACTGAAAGCCGTTCGTGATTAAAGCCGCCGCGAAGGAAGGAATGTTCTGCCAACAAACTACAATCCTCCTTGCTGGAAAAAGGACCCGACCGAGTGAAAAAAAGGTTCGATCGACTGAATGATCGTCCTACAAGTGCTATCAAAAACAGAGGCACCCCAGCCAGGAGTTTCCCCAGGCTGAAGAGTCTCCAAATCCACTCAAATCCACCATGGTAGCGGCCAGAGCTTCGGAAGTCGTTTTCCGGCTAACGGACAGGTGTCTTGGACGAGGGCCACGTCCAAGGGAGTGCGAAAAGGAGAAGGTATACGTGAATTCGCCAACTTCGCAAGAGCTTTGTGTGTCTAAGTTCTAATGGCCCGGCGGCCGGCCGGTATCGGACGGCGAACGACATCTCGAGCCCGGCAACTCCGAGTGGTGGGCCGGGGGTGGAAGCGGAGAAACGCGGATTGGCAAGTCGTTCGCCTCCCAGAAAAAACCGAGGGGCGGTCTTGGCGACCGCCCCTCGGTGCTTTCCCTAACCATGCATCCTTCGGTTCACTTACACGCGTCGACCTTATGCGTGTCCAGGTGCAGCACGCAACTGTAATCGCCGAGTGAGATCGGCACATCCGCGGTTCCATTGAACGTGACTACCGCGCGCTTGTGAACTGTGGTCGTCTCGAGCTGCTTGCCGGTCGAGACCACCGTGTAATCAACCACTCTCACAAAAACTCCGGAGAGTGGATACGGATGCAATGCGCGCTCGTCCACGAACGTCACGGCCTTGACGGTGTCAACCGAAAGTCCGGTATACGTACGCGTCGACAGATCTTCCGTGTGCACGGTTGTGTCGGCGCTGCTGCCGAAACCGTTCCAGATGCGATTGGGTCCGAGGAACCCGCTCACAGTTGCGTCGCGCAATGAATGTGTGACGCTCTTGTTGTTGTCACGCGACTCGATGGCGTCGGTCTTCACGAGGTAGTGAATCGCCTCGGTGGTGCCTTTGACGAATCTGTCCATCGGGTTGCCCGACGCATCGAGGAACTGATATGACTTCACGACTGACTTTCCATCTCCTGATTTGGTGCAGCTGTAGATCAGACCCGCTGCGTTGAAGCTGCACGACTCCGGGTGATCAGGGCCGCAAAGGATCCCACTGCCGACACCTGGTTCGCGATCAGTGACTCGAGATCGCTGGCGATTGCGTTGCCCGCTCCCACGGTCATTAAACGAGATGAACGATTTTGCATAATGACTCCGTACTGTTTGGAGGCAGAACGCCATACAAAACAAGAACCGGCCGACCCGAACACTCGCTGCTCGGGTCGGCCGGTTCCTGGTCGGGAATTGACGCTATTTGAGGGTCAAGCTGCAGACTCGTCTCAGCGAAATCCCGTCTTGGCGGGCGGAGTCACGGGCAGCGGCGTCGCGGGCGCAGCCGCCTGGCGTCCGTTGTCTCGCAATGGATCCGCCTTTTCCCGGCTGCTTTCGGGAGGCTGCAGCATCCCGCTGCCGGACACGAGCTGGGCCGCGAGTACGGTCTGAATCACGCTGGTGATGTTGCTCGTCGCCGACTGTGCGGCGCCTCCTTCCGCTGAATCCCCCGAGATCGTGATCAGCCGCGCCTTCGCCAACGCGTCGGCGATCACTGGAGCGATCTGCGGAATCATCTCGATCTGCCGGTAGCGGAAATAGCTCTCGCCTCCCGCCTTGATCGCCTCGTTCACCTTCTGGATGCTCTCGGCGTTGGCCTGCGCGACGGTGGTGATGCGAATTGCTTCTGC
>DASZZU010000126.1:0-3398 GCA_035544855.1 Gemmatimonadaceae bacterium
CTCGGTCGCAGAGTTGGCCGCATAGCGTAAGAAGCGCCTGAATTCACGCCGGCTCTCCTGTCCACTACCCTCGACAATGTTTGTAGGAATGGACATCGCCGCTCGAACCATTTGACTTCGCAACGACCCGTTGCTCGAGCCACGGATTCCACCTGCCACACGGTGAACCCTTAGCGCGAGCGCGTGTCCCTTGCGCCAGACATGGAGCTTTCTGAAGTCGCTCACGCCTTACACTGACATCGGCCACCTCACTACAGGACATCATTCTGACTCGATATGCAGCACTTATCGCGGCCCTTGTTCAGGATGAATTCTTGAGCGAGCCGAAGCGGTAACCTCACACCTCGTACCTAGCACCTGGCACCTATTACCTAGCTCTTCTCGCTTTTCGTCCTTCTCTGCCTATCACCTAGCTCTTCTCGCTTTTTGCCTTACCGTGCCTAGCCCTTTCCCCCCTCCCGCTTAATTTCAGTTTTGTGATATCCTTCCCGGCATGATCAAGCTCATCGACGTCCATAAAGCCTTCGGCCCTAAAAAGGTCCTCGAAGGTTTTTCCCTCGAGGTCAACGAGGGCGAGACTATGGCCCTCATCGGCTACTCGGGGAGCGGAAAATCGGTCGCGATAAAGCACATCGTCGGATTGCTGGAGCCGGATCGCGGGACCGTCTGGGTCGACGGCCAGGAGGTCCCGAGGCTCACTCGTGAGGAGCTGTACGCGGTCAGATCCCACATCGGCTACGTGTTTCAGTTCGCCGCGCTCTTCGATTCGCTCACCATCGGCGACAACGTCGCGATGGGGCTGCGCAAGGAAGGCCGTCTCCCCGAGCGCGACATTATGAAACGCGTCGCCGAAGCTCTCGAGCTCGTGGATCTTCCCGGCGTCGAATCCAAGTACCCGGCCGAGCTCTCCGGCGGAATGCGCAAGCGGGTCGGCATTGCGCGCGCGATCGCGCGGCAGCCGAAGTACATCCTCTACGACGAGCCGACCACCGGACTCGATCCCGTCACCAGCGCGATCATCGACCAGCTCATGATCCGCATGCGCGAGAAGCTCGGTGTCACGAGCATCGTCGTTACCCACGACATGCGGAGCGCGTACACGGTCGGGTCCCGGATAGCGATGCTCTTCGAAGGAAAGGTTCGGCAGGTTGGCACCGTCGACGAGATCCAGCACACGAGCGATCCGGTAGTCCGGCAATTCATTGAAGGAAAGCCGGACCTGGACACCGTGGAAGCCGGAGTCTAGGCGTGGCTGCCACCGATACCTCGGCGATGCCGACGCTCGTCGTCCATTTGGAGCGCGAACGCGCGCGCTCTCTCGTCCGCTCGGCGTTTCCACGACGCCGTTGGAAGATCATCTCTACTCGATCCGCGGAAGAGTTGGAGTCGGTATTCCGTCGGGTTCTGGTCGACGCGGCTCTCATCGATCTCGGCGCGCCCGATGACGATATGTGGAAGGCGGCCGCTTTTGCGGCCGAGTTTCCGAGCGCACCTTTCTTCGGAATTCTGCCGCTCCGTCCTTCCGACACGCCAGCCGTGGCGAGGTGCGCGGGCCTCGGGTTCATCGATTTCATCGTCGATGGAATCGACGACAACGCCGCACGGGATCTCGTGCTTCCCCACGCTTTCTCCACACGGTTCCGCCAGGCATTGGGAGAGCCACCGCAGTCGCTGGGGCTCACTACGCAATTGCAGCGAAGCGCCTGGGAGGCGGTGGTCGCACATTCGGGACGCCCGGTAACGACGACGGAACTGGCAAAAGCGGTCGGTCTCAGTCGGGAGCATCTGAGTCGAAACTTCTCCCGCCCCGGGGCACCCAATCTCAAACGGGTGATCGATCTCGTTCGTCTCGTCGCCGCGGCGGAGTTGGCCAAGAATCCGGGCCACGACATTAGAGACATCGCCCGGATTCTCGACTTCGCATCTTCCTCGCACCTGGCGGTGACCGCGCAAAGAATCTTCGGAACCCGGCCGGCATCGCTCGCGCGTCTCCGTACCACCGACCTCATCGACCGGTTCGCTCAGGGGCGGACGAGAAGCAGGACATAAAACGCAACTGCAACTGAAGACTACCGGCCGGTAGCGTTCAGTTGCAGTTGATGTTTGTTTTTCCCAGCGGCCCGCCTTTTCCAGAGGGTGAGTTGTTGCACCGGATTTGGGCTTGTGATAAATTTCACAAGCTAAAAACTCCCCCCGGCGGTCGCTCCAAAGGCTCCCGCCAAGCCCAGGTTCAGAGCACAAAGACCATGGCCACTGAAACGATTCTTCGCCCAGGCGAAATCAAGGACATACTCCTCCGCGAGATCGAGGCGGCAGACCTCCACGAGCTCGATGTCGAGGAAGTGGGGACCGTTCTCGAAGTGAAGGACGGCATCGCGCGCATTTACGGACTCGGCAAGGCGATGGCCGGCGAGATGCTCGAGGTCACCTCGTCCGAGACGGGTGAAAAGATCACCGCGTTGGCGCTCAATCTCGAAGAAGACAATATCGGCTCGGTGGTCCTCGGGGATTACCTCCAGCTCAAGGAAGGGGACGAGGTCCGCCGCACCGGGCGCGTGCTCGAGGTTCCAGTCGGACAGGAGCTGGTTGGCCGCGTTGTCGATCCACTCGGCCGCCCGCTCGACGACGCCGGCCCGATCAACGCCAAGCACGCGCGCAAAGTCGAGTCCGAAGCTCCGGGCATCATCGTCCGGCAGCCGGTCAAGGAGCCGCTCCAGACAGGAATCAAGGCGATCGATTCGATGATCCCCATCGGCCGGGGCCAGCGTGAGCTTATCATCGGCGACAGAGGTACGGGCAAGACGGCGATCGCGATCGACACGATCATCAATCAGAAGGGAACGGGCGTCATCTGCGTCTACGTCGCGATCGGGCAGAAGAATTCGACCGTCGCATCGGTGGTCGAGAGGCTCCGCCAGGCGGGCGCGATGGAGTACACGATCGTGGTCGTCGCTGGGGCGTCGGATCCCGCGCCGATGCAGTACATCGCGCCCTACTCCGGCTGCGCGATGGCCGAGTACTTCATGTACAACGAAGGACTGCCGACGCTCTGCGTGTACGACGACTTGTCGAAGCAGGCAGCCGCGTACCGGCAGCTTTCGCTCGTTCTCCGCAGGCCGCCGGGGCGCGAAGCATTTCCTGGCGATGTCTTCTATCTCCACTCACGCCTCCTGGAGAGAGCGGCGAAGCTGAGCGAAGATGCATCGATCGTCGACGGGACCAACATTCGAAAGGCGGGCGGCTCGCTGACGGCGCTGCCGATCATCGAGACCCAGGCCGGCGACGTGTCGGCCTACATCCCGACCAACGTGATCTCGATCACCGACGGTCAAATATTCCTCGAAGCAGACCTCTTCTTCGCCGGTGTTCGTCCGGCCGTCAACGTCGGAATCTCCGTC
>DASZZU010000127.1:0-3099 GCA_035544855.1 Gemmatimonadaceae bacterium
GAGTGCGTCGCCAACCGGCGACGGCAAGCACACGACAACCGGATAGGGAAGCGATCATGCCGGAAGCTGAGACGATCAAACGGGCACAGGAAGATGCGCGCGAAGGAAAATCTCCCTCGACGCAGGCGGGCGAATTCGTGCGCGAAGAGATACACCACGTCCGCGAAGGGAAGCACGGAGCGCGATCGACCAAGCAGGCCATCGCGATCGGGCTCTCCAAGGCGCGCCGCGCCGGAGTGAAGCTCCGCCCGCCGAGAAAGAGAGCGGCATCAAAGCGGACCAGACGCCAGGCGGCGCGTGACGCAGCGAAGGGACGAAGCCATACAAAGCGCGCCGTGTCTCGCACACGGTCGACCGCCGTGAAAGGTGCGTTGACGCGCGAGGGTCATTCAGCGGCCTCGCATAGTGCTCTCGCTAGACAGGCGCGCTCGAGCGCACGACGTCGCACCGCTTCCCAACGCTCCGCGGCGGCGAAAAGAGCGGCGCGCACCCGAGCAAGTCACGGGCGTTAGCGGGAATCAGGCTCTCGCGGACGAAATTCTGAGCTCTCGAATCACCCGCCCGCTGGAGAGCAGCTATCTCAACTGGACGAAGTCACACGGCCAGATCACCTACAACCTGGCGATGAGCGGCGTTTCTCCCTGCGACGTTCGTCTCTTGTCCCCGTCCGTGGATGACTTCACCATGGCCGCCGAAAATGAGTACGGCTGGCCGCCGCTCGTCGAGTGACCGGTCTACGAGCCGCTCCGTGTGGTGCCCGAATATCCGGGCTGGGAAGTTACCTTCTCCGAGCGGCTGGCCGAGAATGGCTATCGCCTCGATATCGGCCTCATCGAGCACGCACTCACGCCGCGTCAGGATTTGGAGCAGCTTGCCGCACTCGCGGAGGTGAAGGCATGACAGATGAATAGGATCAATTTTTCGCAGCGCCGCGACGCGATGGTTGAAAGTCACATCGCCGGCCGTGGCATACGCTCGCAGTTGGTGCTTGAAGCGATGCAAGCCGTCCCGCGGGAGGCCTTCCTGCCCCAGCGCCTTCGCGAATTTGCCTATCAGGACGCACCGTTGCCGATAGCCGAGGGGCAGACGATCTCGCAGCCCTATATCGTCGCGCTGATGACAGAGGCGCTGGCGCTCGAGGGGGGCGAAAAAGTGCTCGAAATCGGCACCGGCTCGGGTTACGCGGCGGCTGTCCTGGCGCAGATTGCCAAAGAGGTCTACACAGTTGAACGCATCGGCCAGCTCGCCGAAAAGGCGGCGACGGTGCTGTCCGACCTCGGATACCGGAATGTGCATGTGCGGCACGCAGACGGCACGCGCGGCTGGGCAGATCACGCGCCTTACGACGCGATCGTGGTCGCGGCGGGTGGTCCCGAGGTCCCCGAGTCACTGAAGTCCCAGCTCAAGATCGGTGGACGGTTGGTGATTCCGGTTGGAGCCGACCGGGGGTTCCAGGGACTGGTGCGTGTGACGCGTATCTCGGAGCTTCAATACAAGACCGAAGATATTGCGGATGTCCGTTTCGTACCGCTGGTGGGTGCGGAGGGTTGGGCCACGCCGACGGACGAGTCCGCAACGTCGAAACACCATCGCAGGATTGCGGCGGGCGGGGAAACTCTCGAAAGGGCAATTGCAACCTCCTGTGAGGAGTTCGAGACGATTACCTCAGCGGACCTCGAACCACTGCTCCAGCGGATCGGCAATGCACGCGTCGTTCTTCTCGGCGAAGCCACTCATGGCACCTCCGAGTTTTATCGTATGCGGGAGCGAATATCGCGCGAACTCATTGATCGCAAGGGGTTCTCTTTCATCGCCATTGAGGGCGATTGGCCTGACGCGGCGCGCATCGATCACTACGTTCGACATGCCACATACCCTGCCTCCGAATGGATGGCATTCGCTCGCTTTCCCACCTGGATGTGGCGCAATCGCGAGGTACGAGAATTCGTTGACTGGTTGCGGAAACGCAATGGCCTGGTCGAACCCGGCAAGCGGGTTGCATTTCATGGCCTTGATCTCTACAGCCTCTACACCTCTATTCGGTCGGTCCTGACCTACCTGGACGACATCGACCCGCTAACCGCACAGGTCGCGCGCCAGCGTTACGGTTGCCTGACACCGTGGCAGGCCGACCCTGCCACCTACGGTCACGCGGCGCTCACGGGTGCCTACGAGACCTGTGAGCATGAGGTGGTCAGCATGTTGACGGAACTGTTGCAAAAGCACGCGGCCTACGCCGAGCACGATGGCGAGCGTTTTCTCGACGCCGTGCAGAACGCGAAGCTGGTCGCGAGTGCCGAACAGTATTACCGGATCATGTACTACGGCTCTCGCGCCTCCTGGAATCTGCGCGACAGCCACATGTTCGGCACTTTGCAGAACCTGCTGCATTTTCATGGCCCCGAAAGCAAGGCGATTGTCTGGGCGCACAATTCGCACGTGGGCGACTCGGCGGCAACGGAGATGTCTGCACGTGGGGAATACAACATCGGCCACTTGTGCAGGAAGGAATTCGGTAGCGCCGCGTATTCCATCGGTTTCGGGACCAACAGCGGAACGGTCGCGGCGGCCTCCGACTGGGATGGACCGATGGAAATCAAGACGGTCCGCCCAGCGTTGTCACAGAGTTACGAGCGCTTGTGCCACGATGCCGGGGGCGCGCGATTCCTGCTGCCGTTACGAAAACCAAAAGCGGCTGGCCTCATCAGCGCCCTGTCGAGACCCCGGCTTGAGCGTGCCATCGGCGTGATTTACCGACCTGAGGCAGAGCTGCAAAGTCATTATTTTCAGGCCGTGCTCCCCCGCCAGTTCGACGAATATATCTGGTTCGACAAGACCGAGGCCGTCACGCCGTTCAAGACTGGGGAACTTGAGGGGCTTCCGGATACTTATCCATTCGGCCTTTGACGTGCCGCAGCGGATCGTAACCATTGGCGATGCGATTCTGATCCCACCGAGACGAAGGTTCGTTTTCAGCCTCGTCGGCGGCTTAAAGGTCCGCATGTGGCGGCTTTCCGCATGACGACACGCCTGGTGTTCGTTGCGCGGCGCAACATGCGATCTACCACGTGCAGCTTGAGATGGAGGCTGCCGCTGAAG
>DASZZU010000128.1:0-10784 GCA_035544855.1 Gemmatimonadaceae bacterium
GGCTACAAGCCGGGCGACGGCGTGACCGTCCGCATCCGCGGCGCGCGCTCCATCAAAGCGTCCAACGATCCTCTCTATGTTCTCGATGGGATTCCGATCGCGGGCGGCATCGGCGACCTCAACCCGAGCGACATCCAATCGATCGAAGTGCTCAAGGACGCCAGCGCCACCGCCATTTACGGGTCGCGCGGCGCCAACGGCGTCGTCCTCGTGACGACGCGTCGCGGCACGGCGGGAGGCACGCGCATCTCCTACGACACCTACTCCGCATCGCAGCGCGCCGCGAAGAAGATCGCGGTGTTCGACGGCCCGGCCTTCGCCGAGTACAAGCGCGAGGCCTACCGCGCGGCCGGTGTGTACAAGTGTCCCGCCGGCGTCGCCCAGTGCACGGCCGGTGACGCCGACGCGTTTTACCCACAGGAGCTCGCGGCGCTCAACGCCGGCATCTCGACCGACTGGCAAGACATCATCGTCCGGCCGGGCTCGCAGGTGAACAACCAGCTCAGCGTCGCGGGCGGCAACGACCGCACGCAGTACGCCGTGAGCGGCAACCTGATGCGGCAGATTGGCGTCATCCGCGGCCAGGATTACGACCGCAAGTCGATGCGCGTGGCCTTCGAGACGCAGGCGGCCACGAAGTTCCGCGTCGGCGGCTCCGCGCAGATCGTGCGCAGCCTCCAGAACCTGGGCCGCGGCGACGGACTGTACGGCGAGGCGCTCGCCGACGTGCCGCTGGCCTCCGCCTTCGATAGCGCGGGCGCCCTCGTCTTCAAGCCGACGCCCGACCCGCAGCGCAGCAATCCGCTGAGCGACGTCGCCAACTTCATCGACCAGCGGCTTCGCACACGCACCTTCGGAACGCTCTTCGCCTCCGCGCAGCTCGCCGACGGCATCGAGTATCGCGTTAACTTCGGCCATGATCTCACCTTCGCGCGCCGCGGTCTCTTCCACGGTGCGCAGACGCAGACCAACCAGGGCACCGGTGCGGACGCGTCGGTCTTCAACGACAAGACGTTCGACTACACGCTCGACAACCTGCTCAACATCAAGCGCGAGATCGGAACGGATCACCGCTTCGATGCGACGCTCCTCTACTCGATCGAGCGGCAGACGTTCGAGAACGACAACGTGACGGCGAGCGGCCTCCCCTACGAGAGCCAGCTCTTCTACAACCTCGGCTCTGGCAGCACGGTCGAGGCGATCGGGAGCCAGATCAGCGAGTGGGCGCTCCAGTCGTACATGGCGCGCGTCAACTACACCTTCAAGGATCGCTATCTCCTCACGCTCACGACGCGCGTCGACGGCTCGTCGCGCCTAGCACCAGGCCGCAAGTACGCCACCTTCCCGTCGGTCGCCCTGGGTTGGCGCGTGATCGACGACGGCGCGAAGACGTTCGGTCCGCTCAACAGCCTGAAGCTTCGCTCGAGCTACGGGGTCACGGGCAACACGTCGGTGAACCCGTATCAGACCCAGGGGTCGCTCACGCGAAGCATCTATGCGTTTGGCACCACGGCGGCGTTCGGCTATCGCCCCGGCCAGCTCCCGAACTCCGATCTGAGGTGGGAGAAGTCCGCGCAGGCGGACGCCGGCGCCGACTTCGGCTTCTGGCACGATCGCCTGACCGGCACGCTTGATCTCTATCGCGCCACGACGCACGATCTCCTGATGGATCGCAAGCTGCCGCCCACGACCGGCTACCCACAGATCACGCAGAACATCGGATCCACCCGCAATACCGGCGTCGAGCTCTCGCTCAGCGCCCTCACCCTCGACGGCGGGAAGGGGCTGCGCTGGACGAATGACTTCGCCTTCGCGGTGAACAAGAACGAGATCCTGAGCCTGCTGTACGGCGCGAAGGACGATCCGGGCAACCGCTGGTTCATCGGCCGGCCGATCGACGCGGGCAGCGGGAGCCCCAACCGCGTGTACTACGACTATCGCTTCCTCGGCATCTGGCAGCAGGCCGACTCGGCGCTGGCCGCCAAGTACGGGCAGCTCCCCGGCCAGATTCGCGTCGAGGACATCAACGGCGACGGGAAGATCGACGCGTTGGACCAGCAGGTGCTCGGCAACAACTACCCGAAGTTCACGGGAAGCATCAACTCGCGCATCGATTACAAGAACATCGATTTCTCGGTGCAGGCCGTCACACGACAGGGCTTCATGATCGAGAACTCCTTCCGCACCGACAACAGCACGCTCGCCGGACGCTACAACGGCATCGCGGTGAACTACTGGACGCCGACGAACCCGAGCAATACCGATCCCCGGCCGAACAAGAATCAGGAGTTTCCCGTCTATGGCGGCACGCGCGCCTACGAGAACGGCTCCTTCGTGCGGTTGCGCAACATCACGCTCGGCGTGAAACTCTCCCCGAAGCTCGCCAGCCTGGCCGGCGCCCAATCGCTGCGCGTGTACGGCACGGCGCAGAATCCGTTCACGTGGACCAAGTCCACCGTCCTCGATCCGGAAGGTCGTGCGAGTGCGGGCACGCCTTCCTACAAGTCCTTCCTCCTCGGCGCAAGCGTCGGGTTCTAACCGGTGATGACCGTGACTGCCAATCTGACTCGCCACCTGCTGCGCGTTTGCGCGCCGCTTGCCGTTTGCACCGTCGCGGCGCTCGCCGCCGGATGCGTTGATCTCAAGGAAACCCCCATCACGGGGATCACGAGCGACTACTATGCGACCAGCGCCGGCTTCAATGCCGCGGTGAACGCGTCGTACGAAGGGCTTCGCACCTTCTACGCGCAGGAGCGCGGCTTCACGATGACGGTGTTCGGCACCGACGAGTACACCCGCGGCGCCGACGGCAGCTTCAAGTATTTCAACGACTACACGACGCAGTTGAATGGCGATGCGTCGTACGTGCGCGACGCGTGGGGCGATTTCTACCGCGCGATCAACACGACGAACACGGTGATCAGCCGTGCGCCGAGCGCGAAGGTCAGCGACGCGCTCCGCACGGCGAGGGTAGCGGAAGCGCGCTTCCTGCGCGCGGTGTACTACTTCAATCTCGTGCGGATCTACGGCGACGTGCCGCTCGTGGTCGAGGAGACGAGCAGCCCCTCTACCGAGTCGACGCGCGCCCCCACGGCAGACGTCTACAAGCAGATCATCGACGACCTGCAATTCGCCGAGACGAACCTCCCCGACGTGCAAACGGACTACGGGCGCGCGACGCGCAACGCCGCAAGGCATCTGCTCTCGCTCGTCTACCTCACGCGCGGCGCCGCGGGCGATTACGCGCTCGCCGCCGACAAGGCGAAGCTCGTCATCAACTCGGGACTCTTCTCGCTCGTCCCGCGCTACAAGGACCTGTTCGCGTTCAGCAACCAGAAGAACGCCGAGGTGATCTGGTCAGTGCAGTTCACTGCCGATCCGCTCACGACGGGCCCGGGGAACTCGGGGCACCTCTACTTCCTGATGCCGTACGAGCTCCTCCCGGGCATGGTGCGCGACGTTGCGAACGGCCGCGCGTTCAAGCGCTTCCGCCCGACAAGCTGGCTGTTGGGGCTGTGGGACCGCACCAAGGATTCGCGCTACGCCGACATGTTCACGAACGTCTGGTACGCGAACTACGCGGCGTCGATCCCGAAGAACGCCAACGGTACGCCGAAGTACAACGTGGGCGACACCGCGATCTGGATGCCCGGCGTCGAGATCTCGGCGGCCGAGCGCGCCTCGCATCCGTACACGATCATCACGCCTTCGCAGTACACGGATGCGAAGTTCCCGTCGCTCAATAAGTTCATGGATCCGAACCGCCTCACCGTGAACGACACGCGCGGGTCGCGCAACTTCATGGTGATGCGTCTCGCCGACACGTACCTCCTCGCCGCCGAGGCGCTCGTGCGCGACGGCAACCCGGCCGAAGCGGTGCAGTACGTGAATGTGGTGCGTGCCCGCGCGGCAAAGCCCGGACAGGCGGCCGCGATGGCCGTGACGGCGGCCGACATGACGCTCGACTTCGTGCTCGACGAGCGCGCTCGCGAGCTCACGGGTGAAGGCATGCGCTGGTTCGATCTCACGCGCACGGGCAAGCTCATCGAGAGGGTGAAGCTCTACAATTCGGCCGCCGCCGTGGCGATCCAGCCGTTCCACGTGCTGCGGCCAATCCCGAACACGCAGATCTTGCTCACGAGCAATGCCTTCCCGCAGAATCCGGGATACTGATCGAACGTCGGGTTCTCTATTACTCGAAGTGCCGTGTCGTGATGAGGATCACGCCATTGGCGCCACGAGCGCCGTACACGGCAGTCGCCGTGGCATCCTTCAGCACCTCGATCGACTTGATGTCGTGCGGATCTAGGTCACGAAGGTTTTCGTTGTTGCTGAGCCGTTGCGGGATCCCGTCGACGACATACAGCGGCTCGTTGTCACCCATGAAACTCCGGGAGCCGCGGATGCGAATCGACACGCCGCCGCCGGGAAGACGCCGCACCTCGACGCCGGCGAAGCGGCCCTCGATCATGTCCGCGACGTCGAGAGGACTGCTCTGCCGCGTGACGTCGCCGTCGAGCGTCGAGATCGACCCGGTAACGTCGCGCCGGAGGGCCGTCCCATAGCCGACGTCCACGGAATCGCGCGACGGGGCGGGAGCGCTTCCCGTGCGTGCGACGCCATGCTGGCATGCGCCAAGGAGGAGTGGAAGCACCAGCGTCCACAGGACGCGTGGCGGCGCTGCGGTGACGAATGGGCGCACGCGGACTCGCTCCAGCGAGAGGAGGCAGGCGCCGGAAGAGAGGATCCTCGGCGCCAACCTATACAATGTGCAGAAATGGGCAGCATGACCAGTGCCGAGGTGTCCCAGGCGGGTCGTTTCACGTTCAGGGGACATTTCTACTGAACGTTGACAGGTCGTTTCACGCTCCTTGCCGATTTTGTTCCGATTCGGTATATTCGCGGCCGCGCGAAATGCCTATTAAACTGCACGCCGACCAGGCGAGTGATCGTCCGATTCGGCTTTTCGTATCTCGTCACGCCTCCACGCCCCATCGTTCCAGAGAGGTGACAGTCCATGGCTGAGCGCCACGTTCCCCGCCGCACCTTCCTCACGACAGCTGCGGCGTCCGTCGCCGCCGCCGCTTTAGGTCCCTCGCTGTTGCCACGCGAATTGTCCGCAGCGGGCGCGCCGCTCGTCTCGCCGGCGCCGGGCGCGGCCGCGTCATCGGTCCGCTTGGGCGTCGCCAGCTACTCGCTGCGCAAGTTCCCGCTCGAGAAGGCGCTCGAGATGATCGCGCCCCTGCACACCCCCTACGTCAACTTCAAGTCGGTGCACATCCCGTACGAGAAGTCGCCGCAGGATCTCGCCGCGATCCGCAAGCAGATCGAGGCCGCGGGCTTCAAGATCGTCGGCGGCGGCACGATCACGTTCTCGAAGGATACTGACGAGGACGTGAAGCACTACTTCGAGTACGCGAAGAACGCCGGCATGCCGGTGATCGTCGGGACCTGCCAGCCCTCCGTCCTCCCGCGCGTCGAGAAGTTCGCCAAGCAGTACGACATCAAGGTCGCCATTCACAACCACGGCACGGAGGACAAGAACTTCCCCTCGCCGTACGACGTGCTGAAGTACGTGAAGGACATGGATCCGCGCATGGGGCTCTGCATCGATATCGGGCATACCGTGCGCACCGGCACCGACGTTGTGAAGGCAGTGCTCGACGCGGGCCCGCGGCTCCACGACATGCACGCCAAGGATCTCAAGGATCTCAAGGCGCGGGAGAGCCAGGTGATCGTCGGCGAAGGCGCGATCCCGATCCCCGAGATCTTCCGTGCGCTCGACACCATCCGCTATCCCGGCTACGTCAACCTCGAGTACGAGATCGACGCCGACGATCCGCTGCCAGGCATGAAGCAGTCCTTCGCTTACATGCGCGGCGTGCTCGCCGGACTCGGCGCGCCCGCGCAGACCGCCCCGAACACCCGCTGATCACCCAGTCGCTTCCCGCTTCGTTGCTCCCTCGACCTTCACTGAGACACAACATGTCCGAAACGAATCGTCCTGATCCGTCTCCCCGCGAGCACTCGGGCGAGCCGCTCGTGCAGCCGGAGGGAATGCCTCGTCGCGACTTCCTCCGTCACGCCGTCGTCGGTGCCGCGGGCATCGCCTTCACCACGAGCAAGGCCGCGAGCTACGCGCGCATCCTCGGCGCCAACGACCGCGTGCGCGTCGGCATCGTCGGCTTCTCCGATCGTTTCCGCGAGGCGCATCTGCCCGTCTACGAGAAGATCGCCAAGGAGATGAACTTCGAGATCGTCGGCGTGTCCGACATCTGGAACCGCCGCCGTGAGGAAGGCGTCGCGGCGATCGAGAAGGCGACGGGCAGTAAGGTGAAAGCGTACCGCAACAACGAAGAGATGTACGACGCGAAGGCGACCGACGCCGTCGTCATCTCGACGGCCGACTTCCAGCACGCTTACCACGGCGTCGAAGCGATGAAGGCTGGGCAGGACGCTTACATCGAGAAGCCGCTCGCGCACTCGATGGAGATGGCGCGCGCCATTCGCGACGCGGTGCACAAGTCGGGACGCATCGTGCAGATCGGGACGCAGCGCCGCAGCGCGCGCAACTACCAGCAGGCGGCCGAATACCTCAAGTCTGGCAAGTTCGGCGACATCGTCATGGCGGAGATGACGTGGAACGTCAACCAGCCCGGCCGCTGGCGCCGTCCCAAGCTCGTCGCGGAGATCAAAGAGTCCGACACCGACTGGAAGCGCTACCTTACGAATCTCCCGTATGAGCCGTGGGATCCGCGCAAGTATCTCGAGTATCGCCTCTTCTGGCCGTATTCGTCGGGCATCCCCGATCAGTGGCTCGTGCACCAAATCGACACGGTGCACTGGTTTACCGATCTGCCGCGCCCGCGCAGCGTCGTCGCCAACGGCGGCATCTACCTGTGGAAGGACGGCCGCCGCAACTGGGACACGGCGACGCTCGTTTTCGACTACGGCCCGCTCAACGACCCGACGAAGGGCTTCCAGGTCGTGTACTCTTCGCGCATGACGAACTCCGCGGGCGACGTGAAGGAGCTCTACTACTCGAACGCCGGCATGCTCAATCTCGACACCAACGAGATCACGCCGAACGGCGGCCTGAGCGACCGCTCGGCGGCGGAGATGGGGATGAAGGGCAACCGGCTGCAGCCGATGAAGCTCTCCGAGGCCGTGCCACTCACGGAGACGTCGGCGAACACGGGCGCCGATGCGTCGACCACCGCGAACATCCGCAACTGGATGCAGAGCGTCCGCGACCGCAAGAAGCCCAACGCCGACATCGAGGCGGGCTACAACCACTCCATGGCGCTGTGCATGACGATCGCCGCAATGCACACCGGCAAGAAGGTCACGTTCGACGACAAGAAGCAGGAAGTCGTGGTCAGCTGAACCGGCGGGCGGCGTCCGCGCCCACTCGCGGACGCCGTCACTCATTCTCTCAACATTTTCCTCGCAGAACCCCAATGCATTCGATTCGTCAGCTCTTCTCCGGCCGCGCGTGGCCGCTCCTCGCCTCGGTGGGGCTCGCGTTCGGCTCGGCACGCGACGCCGCCGCACAGTCCACGATCGGAGCCAGCGCGACGCCGAACTACGTGGACGTCGTGCGTCACGACGCCGATCGTCGCGTGGACATCATCGTCGGCGGCCAGCCGTTCACTTCGTATATCTGGCCGGCGTCGCTGATGAAGCCCACGCTCTACCCCTTGCGGTCAGCGTCCGGCGTCGTCGTCACGCGCGGGTATCCGCTCGAGCCGCGCGCCGGTGAGCGCGTCGACCATCCGCATCACGTGGGCCTGTGGTTCAACTACGGCAACGTGAACGGGCTCGATTTCTGGAACAACTCGACCGCCATCAAGGCCGCGGACGCGCCAAAGATGGGGACGATCGTGCAGCGCACCGTGCGTGACGCCAAGAGCGGCGCCGGAGAAGGCTCGCTCGACGTCACCACCGACTGGGTGAACCACGAGGGCAAGGGAATCCTCAAGGAGGACACGCGCTTCGTCTTCCGCGCCACGGACGGCGCGCGCATCATCAATCGCACGACCACGCTCACCGCGCTCGACCGGAAGGTGACCTTCACCGACGACAAGGAAGGCTTGATCGGCATGCGCGTTGCGCGCGCGCTCGAGCATCCCGCGAACGCGCCTGAGAAGTTCACCGATGCGAGCGGCCGGCCCACCACGGTGGCGGTGCTCGACAACACCGGCGCGACGGGCCACTACCTATCCTCCGAGGGAAAGGCGGGAGACGCGGTGTGGGGCACGCGCGGCCGCTGGACGACGCTCTCCGGCACGGTCAGCGGCAAGCCGGTCACGATCGCGATACTCGATCATCCGAAGAACCCGGGCTTCCCGACGTACTGGCACGCGCGCGGCTACGGCCTGTTCGCCGCCAACCCGCTCGGCCAGAAGATCTTCAGCAACGGGAAGGAAGAGCTGAACCTCTCGCTCGCGCCCGGACAGTCACAGACGTTCCGTTACGAGGTGCTCATCCTCGACGGCTCGCCGACGCGCGAGCAGATCGAGCAGTTCTACGCGCGTTTCACGAAGTGATCCCGACGTTGGCCTGACTCACCGCTTCACCGTCCCCTCACTCATGCCCAACATCCGCGTGCCGAACGTCATCCAAGCTTCTCTCTCTCGTACCGCGATCGCCCTTCTCCTCGCTGGCGCAGCCGCCCTGGCCGGCTGCAAGACGACGCCGTCGCAGATGCGTCCCGCCCCCAGCGACGGTACAGCGTCCCAGGCGCCGAACCAGCTCTCCGAGGCCGAGCGCGCGGCGGGTTGGCGCCTGCTGTTCGACGGCCGCACGCTCACCGGATGGCGCGGCCTCGGCTACACGGGCGTGCCCACCGCGCACTGGACGGTCGAGAATGGGGCCATCAAGAAGATCGCGAGCGGTAACGTCGCGGTGCAGGCCGACGGCCAGCCCGTCGCCGGCGGCGATCTCATGACCGACGCCACCTACCGCGACTTCGAGCTCGCGTGGGATTGGAAGGTGACGCCTGGCGCCAACAGCGGGATCAAGTACAACGTCTCCGAGGAGCTCTCGACCGCGATGCCCCCCTCGCACGCGGCGAAGGGATTCGAGTATCAGATGCTCGACGACGATCGCCACGCCGACGGCAAGCTCCCGACGCATCGGGCGGGCGCGCTCTACGATCTGATCGCGCCGAACGCGAACAAGCGGCTGAACCCGGTGGGCGAATGGAATCACTCCGTCATCGTCTTCGACGGCAACCATGGTGAGCACTGGCTCAACGGGCAGAAGGTCGTCGGGTACGAGCTGGAGTCGCCGGCGATGAAGGCGGCGCTCGCGGCGAGCAAGTACGCGCCGATCGCCTGGTTCGCCACGCGCCGGGCCGGTCACATCGTGCTCCAGGATCACGGCGACGAGGTGTACTTCCGCAATCTCAAGATCCGCGAGCTGCACGCCACCCGCTGAGCCGTTCCCGTCGCGGCACGCTTCTGACCGAGGCTACCACTCGTGCGGAAAGAATTCGACGCCGGGGCCGAGGGGAGTGGCAATTTTCAGGGCGACGTGCGCGATCTGCTTCGCCTGCACCCGGCCAATACGTTTCTTGTGAAGGTGTCGTACTGGCTGAATCGGTAAGGACCAACGACAACTAACGACTAACTACAACTGAAGACTACCTGCCGGGCGCTATCGGCGTGACGGCTTTTGGTTACGGGCTGATTCTCGAAACGCGTCTAGATACAGCCCGCAGCCGCGAGCCGGCCCGCACACAGCCCCCGGCAGGTAGTCTTCAGTTAGTTTTCCCCATTCTTTAGAGCCGCCTTTCCCGGAGAAAGAATGAAACTCGTCGCCCTTTCCCTCCTCTTCCTCGGCTGCGTCAAAACCGAGTCGGGAGCCCCGACCGCCTCGAGCACTCCAAAGTCCACCTCGGCCTCGGCGTCGAATCCGGTCTTCGCGGCGTTCGTGGACACTTACTTCGATTCGCTCTACTCATTCAGTCCGTCGCAGGGCACCGCCGCCGGCTTCCACCAGTACGACAACAAAGTCGAAGACCTTTCCGCCGCGAACTTCAGTCGCCGCATCTCTACGCTCCACTGGCTCCAGCGTCAGCTCGACTCGATCCGCTCGCCCCAGCTCGCTCTCGACGACTCGATTGACGCCGCGATGATTGACGGCGCGATCAAGTCGGAGCTCCAGGACGAGGAGGAGCTCGCCAACTGGAAGAAGAACCCGATGTTCTACGTCGGGGTCCCGGGCAACGCGGTCGATCTCCTGATGAAGCGCAACTTCGCTGTGCCCTCGGCGCGACTCAAATCGGTCACCGCCCGTCTGCGCGGCATGCCAGCCGTGTTGAACGAGATGCGCGAGAATGTTGTCAATCCACCAAAGGAGTTCACCGATCTAGCCGCCCGCATCGCCGGTGGATCGGTCGGCTTCTTTAAGGGGGACGTCGCAACCTGGGCGAAGGGCGCGGCGGAAAGCGACTCGGCCGCGCTCCGTGAGTTCACGCAGGTCAACGATTCCGTCGTCGCCTCGATGCAGAGCGCGGCCGACTGGCTCAAGGGCACGCTCCTCCCCAAGTCTCGCGGCAAGTACGCCATCGGCGCAAAGGCGTTTGCCGACAAGCTACGCTACGACGAGATGGTAGACATTCCGCTGGCGTCTCTGCTCAAGATCGGCGAGGCGCAGCTCGACAAGGACTACAAGGCGTTCGTGGCGACGGCGCAGGATGTGGCGCCCGGAAAAACTCCCACGGAGGCGATGGCGACCCTCGAGAGCGAGCATCCCACCGCGGCCGATCTCATTCCGTC
>DASZZU010000129.1:0-1908 GCA_035544855.1 Gemmatimonadaceae bacterium
CATCCTCGAAGAGAAGGGGCACCTCCGGCATCACGCCGATGGTCCGCGCTACATCTTCACTCCGGTCGTGTCGCGTCCGGCAGCGCAGAAGTCGGCGCTCAAGCAGATGGTCCGTACGTTCTTCGACGGGTCGGCAACGCAGGCCGTCGCAGCGCTCCTCGACATGTCGGCACGCAATCTTTCCGACGACGAGCTCGAGCAGCTCGGCAAAATGGTCGAACAGGCAAAGGGAGAGGGCAAGTGATGATCGCAATCCCGTTGGAGCGGGCGGCCGGCGCTCTCGCCGATGCCGCGCTCAAGAGCTTCGTGATATTCGCGGTTGCGGGCTTCATCGTGGCAACCTGGCGGAAATCGTCGGCGGGCAGTTGATGCGATCGAATCGGATTACTACCGCGGCGCAGCACTTAGCGCGGGGCGGCCGCGGTCTCGCTGAGAAGCCCTAGCAGGTTGCTGAAAAAGTCATGAAATCGTAACCGCAGGGAATTGGGTCTTCTGTATGTTGTGGCGACTCCACAACGAGTGTACCGGATGCGTGGTGACGATCAGCCCCAGACAGCGCTCTTCAGCTATGTTTCGATTGAGGATCGGATTCCCGCTGACCATCCGCTGCGAACGATTCAGACGCTGGTGAATCCGATCTTGGCGGCGCTCTCGCCGCGGTTCCAGATGATGTACTCGACGATGGGTCGGCCCTCCATTCCGCCGGAGCGCCTGCTGCGGGCGTTGCTGCTCCAGATTCTCTTCACGATTCGCAGCGAGCGCCAACTGATGGAGCAGCTCAACTACAATTTGCTCTTTCGGTGGTTCGTCGGCCTCAACCCGGATGATGCGGTCTGGGTGCCGACCGTGTTTACAAAGAATCGCGACCGGCTGCTCGAGGGGAACATCGCGGACGCGTTTCTGCAGGAAGTGCTCAAGGCCGCCGAGACGCGCGGCCTCTTGTCTCATGAGCACTTCACGGTCGACGGCACCCTGCTCGAGGCCTGGGCGAGCCAGAAGAGCTTCCGGCTGAAGGACGATCCCACGCCGCCCCCCTCGGACGGGGATCACAAGAATCCGACGGTAAACTTCCGCGGGGAGAAGCGGTCGAACACGACGCACGAATCCGTCACCGATCCCGACGCGCGCCTGGCTCGGATGAGCAGCGGAACGACGAGCACGCTGTCGCACCTGGGGAGTGTGCTGATGGACAATCGCCACGGCCTCATCGTCGCGACCGACGTACGCCCGCCCGGGTACGAGGCGGAGCGGGACGCTGCGGTGGAGATGCTGACCACATTGGCGCCACGCACCCGACGACGCACGGTCGGGGCGGACAAAGGCTATGACACGGCGGGCTTCGTCGAGGGCGCTCGCGAATGCAACACCACGCCGCATGTCGCGCAGAATGTGCATGCGAACCGACGCGAGAGCGCCATCGACGAGCGCACGACGCGCCACGATGGCTATGCGGTGAGCCAGGTCAAACGCAAACTCGTCGAAGAGGGCTTCGGGTGGAGCAAGACAATCGGCGGTCTGCGCAAATTGCATCACCGGGGGCGGGAGAAAGTGGGCTGGATCTTCACCTTCACGAACGCCGCGTATGACCTCGTGCGGATCCGCACGCTCATCCGAGCGGGCGTCTGCACATGAGCGCGGTGCGAGCGCGGTGCGAGCGCTCTTCACGCGCGGCGCACGGCGCCCAGCACGTCACATCGCGCGGATGGAGGGCCGTCCACAACGCATCAGTCATGCACTCTCGACCCATTTGAACCCTCCATTTCGTTCATCACGAAGCACACGCTTCGAATTCCTCAGTTTTTCCGCAACCTGCTAGGGTGACATTTCTATCGGTGTAAGCAGGGTGAAGGTTCTCTTGGGGTTTGACACCGCTCCATCCAGAAGGGGTTGACAGCTGTCGCTGTCCTG
>DASZZU010000130.1:0-6558 GCA_035544855.1 Gemmatimonadaceae bacterium
CGCGACATGGTCGCAGATCCAGCCATCAATGCCTTATGGCTCTGCGGACCCAACCACGCCCGAATCGCGAACATGGAAGAAATCGTGGGCGCGATCAAGAGTGGCGCAGGTACTCTCCGCGGTCTCGCCTGCGAGAAACCCCTAGCCCGCAACGTGGCCGAGGCGAAGAAGGTTGCGGATCTGGCGCGGAGCGTCGGTCTGAGCACCGGGTATCTGGAGAATCAGCTTTTTTCGCCTGACATCACGCGCGGACGCGAGCTGATTTGGGCGCGCGGCGCATCGCTCACGGGCCGTCCGTACCTCGCCCGCGCGGCGGAGGAGCACAGCGGGCCGCACATGCCGTGGTTCTGGCAGGGGAGCCTCCAGGGTGGGGGTGTCCTCAACGACATGATGTGTCACTCTGTAGAACTCGTGCGGCATCTCCTCACCAAGCCTGGCGCCCCGCGGTCGTCGATCAAGCCGATGCGAATCAGCGCGCATATCGCTTCGCTCAAGTGGTCGCGTCCCAACTATGCGAAGCAGCTGTCGGAGACGATGGGGAAGGACGTCGACTACACCAAGCGCCCGTCAGAGGATTTTGCGCGTGCGACGATCGAGTATGAGGCGGATACCGGCGAGACTCTCATTGGCGAAGTGACGACGTCGTGGAGCTTCGTCGGCGCAGGACTGAGACTTTCGGCCGAGTTGCTCGGACCCGAGTACTCAATGTCGTGGAACACGCTCGACAGCAGCCTCAAGATGTTCTTCAGCAGGGAAGTGCAGGGGAAGGCGGGTGAGGATCTCGTCGAAAAGCAGAACGCGGAGATGGGGCTCATGCCGGTCGTCGCGGACGAAGCGTCCGCATACGGTTACGCGGCCGAGAACCGTCACATGGCGCGCGCGTTCCTCCGCGGCGAGAAGCCGATGCTCACCTTCGAAGACGGGGTCGAGGTCGTCCAGATCCTGATGGCGGCGTACATGAGCGCCCAAAAGGGGCAGACCCTGGAATTCCCGCCCGCTGGGCTGGATGCCTTCATTCCCGAGGTGGCAAAGGGCAGTTGGAAGCCTTGACCTAGCTTACTGATGAGCTTGACCCCATGTTACGGGGGCCTAGGAAAGGCTGGCACGGTCAATGCTTACAGATGAGGTTGTCGCCGCTTCGGGGGAAAAATGAAAATCACACGTTTAATCGCCGCTCTCGCACTAATCGCCGCCGCCACCGCCTGCACGGCGGAGCGCGCTCTCTCACCGCGGGCGGCCGCGCCGTCATTCGCAAGCTCGATCGCGCCAGCGGCTAGCCAGGTTCCGCTTTTGTTCATTGTCGATGGCGTCCGGTACCCGAAGGACGAGGTACCTTCTCTGAGCGCCGAGCAGGTTTCCGCGGTGCAGGTGATAAAGGGTCACCGTGCGCTCGAGCAATATGGGCCCGACGCATCGTATGGAGTGGTAGTCATCACCACCAAACTGGCGTCCGCCCCGCGCACCTGACTCGCTCGGCGCGCAAGGGCGCGCGCAAATAGATCGGCATTGCAAAAAGGGCATCCAGTGGATGCCCTTTGACGTTCCTGGGCGCCGTACCGGCGGGGCCTTATCGGCAGGGACGGGTGGCAGTGGGTTCGTTCGGGTGGCATTTTGATCTCCAGATGACATCACCTTTCGAGCGGCCAGGGCCTGCCCGGTTGCCACCTCTGCCGAGATCCCTCAAAAGGATAGTGCTGGGGATCGTAGCCGGACTGTTCGTCGCGCTCATCGTGGCGCCCTGGCTGGCGAGCTTCGCCACGGACTGGCTCTGGTTCAAGGAGATCGGCTTCCAGTCGGTGTTCGTCACGTCGCTGATTTGGCGGATCGGTCTCTTTGCCATCGGTGGCCTATTCGCCTTCGGCTATTTCTACGGCAACGTGCGACTCGCCCGTGGAACCGGTACCGGCTTCCCGGTTCTGTACGTGAATCGCGGCGACGGTGTGAGCGTCGATGTGTCCCGGATGCTCACCAGGCTCTTTCTGCCGGTAGCGCTGGTGCTGGCCTTCCTCACCGCCGTGTCCGCTGCTGCGTCGTGGCTGGATGTCCTGAAGGGCTTCAACGGAGTTCCCATCGGCACCCGCGATCCTTTATTCGGGCGCGACATCTCCTTTTATCTGTTCAGGCTTCCGCTGATCTCGGGTGTGCTCGGCACTCTGATCACGCTGACGTTTCTCTCAATGGTCGCGGTGGCGGTGATGTACTGGATGCGGAACGACATCACGCTGCCGCCGCGTCGAGCATCGGCCAAGCCTCGCGCTGCGCGCCATCTAGGCGCGCTTCTGGTCTCTCTGTTCGTGCTTCTCGCGCTGCGCCTCTGGATCGTCGGCACGGCGAGCCTTCTTTATTCGACGACCGGTCCGCTTCTGGGCGCCAGCTACACCGACGTGCATGTCACGCTACCAGGACTCTATGTCTCCGCGATCGCGGCGCTCGTAGCTGCTGCCTGGGTTTCCGCAGGTATCGCGCGGGGAAAATTGATATGGTCCGCGGTGTCGGCGGCCGTTTTTTACGTCGTCGTAAACGTGCTGGCTCGAGGCGTGGTCCCCGGCGCGTACCAGAAGCTGGTCGTCTCGCCGAACGAGCTGTTGCGCGAGGCTCCATACCTGCGCAACCACATCGATGCGACTCGCAAGGCGTGGGGACTCGACCGCGTGGAATCGCGCGACCTATCCGGGGAAGTGCAGCTCACGATGGCCGACATCAACGCAAACGCCGCCACCGTTGACAACGTCAGACTGTGGGAACGTCCGCTCCTCAAGCAGACGTTCAGCCAGCTCCAGGAAATTCGTACCTACTACGATTTCGTCTCGGTCGACGACGACCGCTATGCGATCGATGGCAGTTACCGGCAGGTTCACGTCGCCGCGCGAGAGCTGAATGCCGAATCGCTTCCGACGCGCACGTTCATCAACGAGCGGCTTACATTCACCCACGGGATGGGGCTCACGATGGCGCCCGTCAATCAGGTGACGAGCGAAGGCCTTCCGGTTCTCTTCATCAAGGACCTGCCGCCGGTCTCCACGATCTCGATCAAGCTGACGCGCCCGCAGATCTACTACGGCGAGTTGACCAATGAATACGTCTTCGTCGGCACGCGTCAGAAAGAGTTCGACTATCCCGCCGGAGAGACGAACATCTACACGAACTACACAGGACACGGCGGTGTTCCAATAGGCTCGCTGATTCGCCGAGTGCTGTACGCGTTCCAGCTTGGCTCGCTCAAGATCCTTCTCTCGGACGACATTCGGGGAAACGCGAAGATCCTGTATCGCAGAAACGTGATGGATCGCGCCACCACCGCAATGCCGTTTCTCGACTTCGACAACGATCCGTACCTGACCATCAACGACGCCGGTCAGCTAAAGTGGATTCTTGATGCATACACGGCGAGCGACATGTATCCGTACTCGCAGCGCACCAACGACGGCAGCAACTACATGCGCAACAGCGTCAAGGTCGTGATCGATGCGTACGACGGAACCGTCGACGCCTACATCGCGGACCCGAACGACCCGGTGGTGCGGACGTACGCGCGCATCTTCGGCCCGATCTTCAAGCCTCTGACCGAGATGCCCGCGGACATCAGGCGCCACGTTCGATATCCGGGGGATCTCTTCCGCCTTCAGACCGGGCTGCACGCCACCTATCACATGCTGCAACCGGAGAGTTTCTACCACCGCGAGGATCAGTGGGAGATACCGGGTGGCCTGGCCAAGGGCACGAACGAAAACCCATTCCAGAGGCACATCATCATGAAGCTGTCCGGAGAGAAGAATCCCGAGTTCATCTTCATGACGCCGTTCACCCCTCGCGGGAAGGACAATCTTGCGGCCTGGATGGTGGCGCGGATGGATGGCGAAAACTACGGCAAGCTCTCCGTGTACCGCTTTCCCAAACAGAGCCTCGTTTACGGGCCGAAGCAGATCGCCAATCGCATAAATCAGGACACGGAGATTTCGCGGCAGCTAACGCTGTGGGATCAGCGCGGGTCGGAGGTCATTCGCGGCGAGCTGCTTGTGATTCCCATCAAGGAGTCTCTGATCTACGTGCAGCCGATTTATCTGCGCGCGGAAGGCGGCAGCATTCCCGAGCTGAAGCGCGTCGTCGTTGCGCACGAGAACAAAGTGGTGATGGCTGAGACGCTGGAAGAAGGCTTGAATGTCCTGTTCGGCTCGGGTGCCGCTGCGCAGGCTCGGACAAGCGTTCAGGACTCACTCAGCGCCCTCGGCGAGAAGCAACCTTCGGTGACAGGCGCCGGAATCGCGCCGTCGCCGGGACAGCCTGCGCCTTCAGGCGCGAACGCCCAGCTCCTGCGTGAGGCCCAAACTCACTACGACCGTGCGATCGCCGCGCAGCGCGCCGGGAATTGGGCGGAGTACGGGCGAGAAATCGAACAGCTCGGCGCCGCGATCCGTTCTCTCAGGGCGGGAAAGCAGTAGCGGTACTGCGCTGTCTTCGGCCGCGAGAATGAATCTCATGTCGCCGCCCGCTTGAGAAATTCCTGCACTGCCTTCCTGTAGCTTCGTCCGGTAGTAATCCGCTTGCCGTTGCGCAGGATGAGTAGCTGGTCCCCCTGATCGAAGGGCTGCGCCTCGCGCACCTGCGCGGTGTTGACGATGGTTGAGCGGTGGACGCGCAAAAAACGATTGTGCGGGAGTCTCGCCTCGAGGCGGCTGAGCGGCTCTCTCACGTCGTACGCGACCTCGGCCAGGTGGATGCGGGCGAGGTCATCGCGCGCCTGAATCCAGTAGATCTCGTCGGGATCGAGGAAGAGAATTTTGCCGTTCACCTTCACGCCGATCCTGTTTTTCGGCGCGTCGAGCTGACCTACGTACTTGAGCAGCGCGCTCAGCTGGGAAGACACGCTCGGAGCCGGCGAATCCTTGAGCCGCTTCTTGGCGCGATCGAGTGTCTGGTGGAAACGCACGTGATCCACTGGCTTCAGCAGATAGTCGAACGCGCCGAATTCGAATGCTGAGACTGCGTAGTCGTCGAACGCCGTCACGAAAATGACTGGAGGCATTTTATCGGTGCCCACTTCGGTGATTACATCGAATCCATCCAGCTCGGGCATCTGGACGTCCAGAAAAACGAGATCGGGCTGCTGCGCTCTGATCGCCGCGACGGCCTCGAGTCCGTTCTGACACTCTCCCACGATCTCGACGTCGGGAACCCGCGTGAGCAGAGTAACGAGTCTTTGCCGAGCAAGAGGCTCGTCGTCCACTATCAGCACCCGGAAAGTTTGCTCCATCATGACTGCCCCACTGTGGTGAGATCCTCCGTCACCTGTGTCCCGTTAGGTGCGGGAGACAGCCGTCCCAGTCTGAACGGTATAGTGATCCTGACCGCGTAACCACCCTCATCGCGTGGACCGCTCTCGAACTCATGGCCCTCGCCGTACAGGTGAGTGAGTCGCGTTCTCGTGTTGGTTAGTCCGAGTCCCGTTCCGCGCGAGCGCTCGCGCGATCTGCGCGCGGCGATGCCGACGCCGTCGTCCAGAATCGTGATGGTGAGCTTGTCGCCGACTCTGCGCGCGGTCACCTCAACCTGTCCCGCGCCCGCGCGTGGACCGATCCCATGTCTGATCGCGTTCTCGACGAGCGGTTGGAGCAACAGGCTCGGCACGAGAGCAGCCCGTACTCCGTCCTCGATGTTGCATGTCACGGTCAGGCGATCCTGGAAACGAACTCTCTGAATTGCTACGTACCGATCGAGAAGTCCCAGCTCGCGCTCGAGGGGCACCTCTTGCTCGCTCGAGGTCGACAGCACGAGCCTGAGGAAGTCGCTCAGCTCCGATACCATGCGCTCGGCGGCGGGCGGATCGGTGGCGATGAGCGCCATCGCGCTGTTGAGCGCATTGAAGAGAAAGTGCGGGTTGAGTTGAAGCTTCAGCGTGTCCAGCTCGGCCTGCACCAAGCGCGTCACCACGCGCTGCCGCTCCGCCGACTCCTTGCTCGCCTCGCGCACGACGTCCTCTACCCAGTAGGTGGCGTACGTCGACACCAGGCCGAAGATGCCCAGCAGCACGAGCTTGGCGACTTCATCCAGAGGAGTGATACGGGCCAGTTGCACCGCGTCAATCGGATTGATGACGAGCGGGACCCGATTCGTCGCCCATAGCCAGAGAAGGAGCCCAGCGTACTCGAACCAGGCGAGTGCTGAGATGAAAGCCGCCTTTCTCACCGACGACGCAACCGGCCTGCCTGCCAGGACGACGAAGTACATGAGGAAGATGGGGGACCGGAGCGCCAGCACTCCGGACTGTGCGACCGCGTATCCGCCGATGATGGCGGTGACGGCGCTGACATCGACGATCGGATTTACAGCTGACAGCCAGTCGGGGAGCTCGGGACGCCGATACCAGGTCAGATATTGCGCGACCGTCCAGGCGAGTGTCGGCCCGAGCACCAGTACGTTCGCCGTGTTCAGTGCGGGCGACAGGTGCGGCGCGTACATGAGCGCCGACGCCGTGAGGAGAAAGACGACGGCGGCTCTCAGGCCGTTGAGTATTCGCTCCGCCCTGTCGCGCCTGAGGCGAAGACTTGGCGGTGGCGCGAA
>DASZZU010000131.1:0-6489 GCA_035544855.1 Gemmatimonadaceae bacterium
TTACCGTTGCGCCAGATCCGATAACTCCCGAGTTCTGAAGGATCGTGACGCCAGGCGCTCTACCGTTGATGAGATTCTGGAAGTTATTGATCGGCGCCTTGGCGGTGATGTTGGACGCGTCGATTTGCGTGATGTCCACGCCGAGCGTCCGCCTCGCGGTGCTGCCGGGCTGACCGGTGACGACGACCGCATCGAGGTTGATGCTCGCCGGTTCCATGCTGACTTGCGTCTCCGTGCCGACCGACGCTGTCGTTGTCGTCATCTTGTAGCCGAGTCGCCGGATCTCGAGCACCGCGCTCGTTCCATTGACGCCGGCGATTCGGAACCGTCCGTTAGCGTCAGTCTGGCTGCCGAGGCGAGTACCCTGGACGGTCACCTGCGCATTCGGAAGCGGGGTTTGGCCGCGGTCCAGGACTACTCCCGAGATCGTTCCACCCTGTGCCCGCGCCGTGCCGGTCGGCGTTAACAACATTGGAACGAGCGCCAGCAGCGCCGCGGTAAGTTTCATGAATGTTCTTGTCCTGCGAGTCGCATGATTGCGCAGGCTTTCGGAAAAACACGACTGTCGATCCATACTCAAACTCCTCGTCGAGAGTGAGACACGGGCTATTCGCGCCGTAGTCAGGCGGGAGAAAAAAAGTATGACTGTGTGCTTGCAATGGCAAGAGAAAGAGAAAACTCCTGGTACTTTCTACTGTCGCGTTGTTATCGCGATGACACCGCCCATGTTTCCGGTTCCGAATTTCGTGGTCGCTTCCCACGAGCGGTAAAGGCGGATCGTGGAAACCTGGGACGCGGGAATATTGCGGAGAGTACCAATCGGACCATACTCCTGGCCGTCGACGTAGACGGTCGGGTAGGGTTGTGATTTCGATCTGTCGAAGCTCGTCGCACCGCGATTGCTGAGGAAGTTTGCTCGCAGTTTTTGAATTACTTCGTAGGCGGTGGGGGCTCGGGACGCTTCGATCTCGTCCTCAGTTATCAACTGCGATTTCGAGATGTCGCCAGAGCCCAGGCGCGGTGGCGTGCACGCGACGATGGCGGCGGCGACGAGCCCTAGAATCGAGCGGGTAGCGATCATACCATTTAATGTCGCGTACTTATTGCGATCACGCCCCCAGCGTTACCCGTCCCATACTTCGTCATAGCTTCCGAGGACCTGTAAAGCCTGACGGATGAGACATCAGAACTAGGAATGCTATGCAAGATGGAAACAGGTCCAAAAGGCTGGTCGTCGACATAGACGTTGGGGTAGGGTCTTGACGTTCTCCTATCGAAACTCGTCTCGCCCCGGTAGCTGAGGAAGTTTGGTCGCAGGTTGTGAATCAGCTCGTACGCAGTGGTGGCGAGCGATGCGACAACCTCATCCTCGGTGATCAGTTGCGGATCTGGTCTACGTTCCGGCGCCAGTCGCGGAGAATTACACGCTGACAGTGCGGCGAAAACGAGTGGCGAGAGCCAACGCGCTGCAACCATATCGAGTCCCTCGATTGCGAATACCCTTCTTATTGTGAGAGCCGCATATACCGCACCGTGGCTATGGAAAAGACAACGGGCCGCCTTCGAGGCGGCCCGTTGTGTTCATTTCATCGCCCGGAAACTTATCCAGGTATTAATCATCAGGTGCAACCGGTCGGCTTCGTTACGCGTGCATCGCACTCCGCCTGCGGAATCGGCATCACCTTCGCGACAAACTGGCCCGGTTGATCTAGTGGGAGCAGGTTGAGCAGGCCAAAGCGCCGGTGATCGTTCCACCGCTGTCCTTCAAACAGAAGGGAGTAACGTCTCTCGTAAAGCAGAGCCGTCAGTCCAGCCGCCGGTGTGGCGATCGCTACTGGACCGAGTCCTCCCCCGGACACTGTACGGATGTTGTTAATATCCTGCATGGCAGCTGCAAAGTTGTTGGTAAATATGTTCGCTTCCGCGCGGATGAGCATTAGCTCCTCGTTGCGGATGATGGGCGCGGGCGAGTTAGGGGTCGGGTAAATGGTGAAGCGGTGGGTCGCCGGAATGTTCAGGTTCTGTGGTGGCGTCACCGGCGACGCCAGTGGTACGACCTTTCGCGTATAGCGGGCGTCAGTTCCTGACGGTCCCGACTGAGCATCGGACTGGATGCTGGCGTGGGCAAAAATATAGGTGTCCTGTGCGAAGCTGTTCGAATTGGGTGTGTCGCCCGCAGCGGTCGAATAAACGTTGTAGATCCCACGGTCCAAGTCGGCGAGCGATGTCGCCCCGCCCACAGGTGACACAAAGGTGCCGGCGAGCGCCGTGAGAGCCTGGTTGTAGCAGGTAGCGCCACATCCGAGCGACCCTCGGTACGCCAACACCCTGGCGGCAATCGCGCGGTTGAATTGCAGGAAGGTGGCTGGTGTGTCGAAGCCCGCGAAGCCGCTGTGGAGCGAGAAAGAGAAAGCCGCCCCACCAGCCTGGAGATCCGTAGCCGCACCGTCGAGCGTCGCCGAAATGAATTTGTACACCGAATCACGCGACACGAACGCGGCCGGGCTGTTCGGGTCTGCAGGAATGTCCACCGGAGCACCAAGCGTGTCACGCGAGACTATGACATATAACAGCTCGAGCGCGCGGAATGTCTTACCAAATCCCGAAACAGCGGATTTTTGCGTGGTGGACAGTGCTGTCGCATTCGCGACATCGATGAGCTGGAGGGCGTTGCGCTGGTTCTGGTAATGACCGACCCAAAGGCCCGACGCGAAGCCTTGAGGATCGAGACGCTGAGGACCGGGAATTCCGACCAGGTAATTCGAGATGGTTCGGCCATCAGTGGAAAAGTAGTTGTACACTTCGCGACCGAAAACACCGAAATCCCGGTTCGTGCCAGCCATATTGTTCCTCACTCCGGCCAGGACGCCCGTCGCCAGGAGCTGCACACCTTTGGAATCCTTGCTGACTCCTTCGGTTGTAGGCTGGTTGTAATTCGGGATGGTGAGCTTGTCCACGCTGCAAGCAGCGAATCCAGTAAGTAACAGTCCTAAACGTGCACCGTGCCAAAAGCGGCGGCGGGTCATTGCGTAGCTCCTGGGGCCGAGGCCCATGGGTATTGAGATTGGAGTAAATGTCATGGCTAGAACCCCAGATCCAGCGAGAGCCAGAAGGTGCGGCTAGGCGGAAATGGCGCTAGGTCCACGAAGCGCACGACGAAATTCCCGCCGTTGTTTACCTCCGGATCAAAGCCATTGTATTTAGAAATGATGAACAGGTTCCGTCCCGAGAGGCTGAGCTTCCCGCTCTGGGCGCCCCGGATGCGTGCCACCATCTGCGGCGGCAATTCGTAGGAAAGATTGACCTCGCGGACTTTTGTGTACGAGCCGTCGACGAGGTAAGCCGCAGTGTTGGCCCCGCCTCCCCACAGGTTATAGCGGTACTCGCCGAGCGTCTTTCCGATCGTAGTGTCGGGAGACGGCTTGTCGTAGTCCCAGGTGTTCGCCCCTTCGTCGAAGAGGTTGAGGGTCATGTTTGAAATTGTCCCTCCTCTCCGGTAGTCCACGAGGACATTGAAGTTCAGGGACTTGTAGGTCAGGTCATTGCCGAAGCTCATCACGTACTTCGGGTTTGCATCGGCGAGCGGCTGATTGCCCACGGTTTTTCCGTTGACCTTCTTGTTTCCCCAGATCGTCGTTACGGAATGGCCGGGCGCGAAGCGCAGCCGTCCGTATGCATTGCCGAAGCCACCCGCTGCAGTTCCTGTGGTGAACGGCTGAACGCCCGGAGGGAAGCTCGTGATGAAGGCCTCACTCTGATACCACGTCGTCCGCGAGGTCCAGTTGAGATTGTTCCTCTGGATCGGCACCAGCGTGAGCCCCATCTCATAACCCTTCGTCGTCATTGTACCGCCATTGACGACCGTTGCGTTGATTCCGGTCGACGGCGCGAGCTGTGGACGCACCAAAAGGTCCGTCAATTTTCGATTGTAGTACGTTGCCTCGAGGCGCATACGCTCGCCAAGGAAAGCTCCGTCGAGTCCGAGCTCGAACTCATTTAGCCGCTCTGGCCTGATGAGGGGATTCCCAATGGTCGCCGGAAGGCCGTAGGCATTTTGACCACCAATGAGACCGTAACTCGTGAGAGCCAGGAAGCGATCACCGTATCCCGGCTGGTTTCCCGAGACGCCATACGAGGTCCGGAGCTTCAGCTCGTCCAGGAATCGCACCGGCGAAACAAAGCGATACGATCCTGAGGCGCGCGGGTAGTAATAGGTCTTGCGCGGATCACCATTCAGGCTTGCACGCTCTCCGCGGATCGCGCCCGAAAGGTAGAGTCGCTCGCCAAACAGCAGGAGCTCCTCTTGTCCGTACCCAGCCTGCGTGCGCGACTTCTCCTGTCGATCGGTGATGCTGATGTTCTGCGCTCCAACGGCGACGAACTGTTGTGGGCCGAGCCCCCGACCAATGAGGTTGTAATCGTTGGAGGCGCGGTCCTGAAGCTGCACCCCAGCCGATGTCGTTGCCGACAGCCAGGTGCCGGGCGTGAAAGCCCATACTGCGCTTCCGTTGAGGTTCGTGAGACGCTCTGTTCCATTCCCCTGAATGATCGTTCCGGGGAACGTGCCCCCTTGTCCTGTGCCAGCGCGCTGAAACTGGAGATCCTGCGATGCGCGCAGATAGTTCTCGTTGCTGTATCGGTCTGCGCCGCCCGCCAAACTGAAGTTCAGACTGCTCCTCTCGCCGACATACGCGGCCCAGTTCGCGCGTCCGGAGAATATCAACCGGTAGACATCCTCATTGTTCTGCATCAGATCGAACGTCTGGAACGGGTTCGACCCGTAGAGAGTTCCCCCGCCGGCAAACGGGTTCAGGACGTACTGACCCAGAGCGTCCTTCTGTCGGAGATCGAGGATCGCCGGAGTGTAGGCAAAGCCGTAAAGGGGCGACGAAAACGCGTTGTCGTTGTTCGAGATTCCGCGCTGTGAAAACGAGCGGAGCAGGTTCGACCCGAGACTTATTGTAATCCGCTGTCCCACGTTCTGGTCAACATTCGCGCGGAGGGACTGGCGCCTGGCGCCGGTGTTCAGTGCGATGCCCGCCTCTTGCTTGTCCGATCCTGACGCATAGTAGCGCGTGCTGCCGACTCCCCCCGACAGCGACATCACCGACTCGTAGGAAGGACTCTTGCGGCCGTAAAGCTCCCCTATGTAATCGTAGTAGGGGCAGCTCGTCGCAGTACAAGCCGCAGTGGCAGCGGCAATGCCCTCGGGATTTGTGCTGATCTCCGATAGGGCCTGCGCGAGATTCTGGAAATGCCGCGATCCCCTGTTTCGAAGCAATCCGCTCGTACCCACCCGCTGGGTGAAGTTGAAGCGAGGCGAGCCTTCGCGGCCGCGCTTGGTCGTTATGATGACCACGCCGTTAGTCGCCTGCGAGCCGTAGATCGCCGACGCTGCGGCGCTCTTCAGTACCTCGACACTTTCGATGTCATTCGGGTTGATGTCGGCGAGCCGGTTGGTGCCGTTCTCCTCGCCCTTGTTGAGCGAGCCTGTTATGACGGCCATCCGGTTGGAGCGAGTGGCGTTGGAGATTGCTACGCCGTCGACGATGATCAGCGGCTCAATGCGGCCGATCAATGAAGACGCTCCGCGGATCTGGATCTGTCCACCTCCACCCGGTGCACCGTTATTCATGTTGATGGACGCCCCGATGACTTTGCCCTGTAGCGCGCTTTCAAGGGACGGAGCAGGAACCCGTGCAAGCGCTTCCGAGCTCACCACTGACACGGCGGTCGCAGCGTTTCTGCGCTCAACGGTCGTGGCCTGCCCCGTCACGATCACTCCCTCGAGCTCGAGCACGTCCTTCTCGAGCGCGAAATCGGCGGTCGACGAGGCCGATGGGATTCGCTGCGTCGTGCGCTTGTAACCAATGGCACGAGCGAAGACGGTCACATCCCCGTCGGGGATTCGAATCCGATACTCTCCGCGCTCATTTGTCCGCACGCCAGCGGTCTGCCCCGCGAGTGCGACCAGAGCGTTCGGGAGAGGCTGGCCCGTTCCGGCAATGGTCACGCGGCCGGTGACTTCGCGGGTTTGCGCCTGTGCAAAGGCGCTGCCGCTGAACACTGCCAGCAGCAAAAAATAAAAAATGGACTTACGTATTCTGTTCATGCCTGTCTCCGAGGTGGATGGGTGAGGCTTGCAGCACAGGCGCAGCAAGCCCGCTGCAGAGTAGTGGAATCTCCGCGAGTCTATTTTATGGGTGCCCCCTATTTACGGGCCTCCTCAACCGGTGTCAAGAGTGAAGGGGCGGAAACGGCACGATCGGTGCAAGCAATTTGTCTTTTTGCTTCGGGGGAAAAAAACGCCGGCTTTGAGCCGGCGTTTTCCGTTCATTCACCCCACAGCATCTTATGGAGTCTTGGGCCCCGCTGGCGCGGTCGTAGCGGGCGCCGAGGTCTTATTCGTGCCGAAGTTAACAACAGGCGGCGCTTCCGTTCCCGCTGCAGCCTCGAAGTACGTTCGCGGCTTCGCACCGGTCACCTTCG
>DASZZU010000132.1:0-5563 GCA_035544855.1 Gemmatimonadaceae bacterium
ACTCGGCGTACCAGATTCTCGCCCCGACGGGTGACACGCTGCCGTTCGTCGGCAGACCGCGCATCACCAACCGCGACTACGTATTCTCGTTGGCGACGCCGCAGTGGGCCAAGTTCAGCGCGAACCTGCTGTACGTGGGCGGCCAGGACGAGAACTTCTTCGAGTGGGCGCAGGCTAACATAGATCTCTTGCAGCTCGCGATGAGCGTGAGGGCCAGTGACCGGGCGCGTATTGACGGAAGTCTCCAGTATCAGGACTACTGGCGCCGCACGGATCACAGTCTCGTCGGGCGCAACATGATCCCCCGCGTGAAGCTCGAATATCAAATCACGCGCGCGATCTTCATGCGCGTCGTGGGCGAGTACGATCTCAGTGAGAACGACGATCTGCGCGACGAAACGCGGACGTTCTATCCGCTCATCGTCGGAGGCCGACTCGCGACAGCATCGCGCGCCCGATCGCTACGCGGCGACTATCTGTTCTCCTACCGGCCGACGCCTGGAACGGTGCTGTTCCTGGGATACGGCAGCCAGGCGGACGGCGATCCCGACCAGTCGCAACGGTTCAACTGGCAGCCGCTCACGCGCACGTCAGATTATTTCTTCGTGAAGTACAGCTACTTGCTGCGCATGTGAACACAACGCCGCGTCATCCGTGGTCGAAATGTCGCCGCTCCTGCTACTGGAGCAGGCGACGGCCGCCGAAATCACGCCAAGGTCGGACTTCGCCAACTACATCGGCTGGCTAGTGCACCAAGCACCAATGCTAGGTCTCGCGGCGAGATACGGCAGAGCTCGTAGCTTGTAGAGCTTTCGCAATCGCAGAAATTAAAGAGGAACTGGGTTGTGTTGGGCGCATCCATGATTGAGCTTTTCGTGCGGTAGTAAAGCCCGAATGCGTCTTTCATCTCGCTCCAAGCGGCGAAGACTTCGTCGAGCAAATTTCGTTGCTCCGCGGGAATAGGGCTTGCCCCTCTCCACTCCGGCCCCGCATTGCAAACTTCCGGCAATGCGAAACACCAACTCACGTAACAGAAAATAGAATGGTTCCCTCGAAGCCAACCGACAAACGACCGCTTACGGAGCGTCAGGACGAGCGACGCTCAGGAGTCCGCGATGAACACCGAAGTGGAATCGCGGGCTTCTGGCGCTCTCTTGGACCCGGCATAGTCTCCGGGGCGGCTGACGACGATCCGTCAGGTATCGCTACCTACTCGGTAGCTGGCGCCCAGTTCGGCCTCGCCTTCCTCTGGACTGCGCTGGTCACTTGGCCGCTAATGGCGGCGGTCCAAAGCATGTGCGCGCGCGTTGGCATGGTGACCGGCCAAGGGCTGATGGCAGCGTTTCGCAAAACGTTTCCGCGCCCGGTGCTGATCGTGGCGGCAGCCGCGTTGTTCATAGCGAACACAATCAACATTGGATCAGACTTGGCGGGGATGGCTGACGCGGCTGAAATGCTGACGGGTTTGAGCAGTCACGTGTGGGTCGTCGCATTTGCGACGATCATCGGCTGGGCCACAGTTCATTTTCGGTATGAGATCATCGCGAACACTCTTAAGTGGCTTGCGCTGGTGCTCTTCGCCTATGTTCTAGCTGCCTTCACTCTGCACCCGGCTTGGCGAGAGGTACTGAGAGCGACGGTGATTCCCTCGCTTCCGCGCGCGCCCGGTGCTTGGTCGACACTCGTCGCAATTCTCGGAACCACTATCAGCCCTTATCTCTTCTTCTGGCAGACATCTAATGAGGTCGAGGCAGAAAAAAGCATCGGGCGAAGGCGGGTTGTCGACCGACAAGGTGCTTCACGCGATGAGATCAACATCAGGAATCTCGACGTCGGCATCGGGACGTTCATGTCGAACGTTGCCATGTATTTCATCATTCTCACTACTGCACTTACGCTGCACGCCCACGGGTTGACGAACCCCGCTACGAGCCGGGATGTTGCATCCGCTCTTCGTCCGCTGGCAGGGTCCCTCGCCACTCTCCTTTACACGATCGGACTCATCGGTACGGGTACTCTCGCGATTCCGACTCTTGCGGGATCAGCTGGGTACGCATTCGCCGAGACTTTTGGCTGGAACCAGGGTATCGACGAAAAACTGAAGCGCGCGCCTGCGTTCTACGCCGCTGTCCTATCGGCAGTCGGACTGGGTGTCCTTCTTGACTCCGCCAACATCAACGTTGTCCAGGCTCTGTACTGGACCGCTGTAATCAACGGAGTGCTGGCCCCTTTCCTTCTGCTTGGATTACTAATGGTCGCAGCGGACCGTACGCTGATGCACGGGCAACCAAGTTCGCGATTGGGAATAGCGACTGTGACAATCGCAATGGTAATAATGTTTGGCGCGGCGATCGCGATGTTCACCTTCTAATGTGGTCAAGCCTGATGCTCCGCACCCAGTGGCGCTCCTATTTTTTGGGCACGCAAGTAAATGTCATCGCCCAGACCCTTCGTCCGATGCGGAGTTCCTACGAAGGGGCTAACAGCCTGACAGGGCGCGGGGATTCCAAGGTGAGCCATGCATACGGCGCGTATGCCGCGGTCGATCCCGGGCATGGGATTTGGTGTCCGCGCTGCGGCGGCGAGCGCGAAGAGCGAATGCCTACCGACGCATGTCAGTTTTTCTACCAGTGCACGCATTGCGGAGAAGTGCTTCGGCCTCTCGCCGGTGACTGCTGCGTTTTTTGTTCTTACGGCACGGTGGCATGTCCATCGATGCAAGGAAGTTCAACGCAGGGAGACTGCTGCAAACCAAGCGACGCGTGAAAGCATCCCGTTGATGGAGCGCTACGATTTGATCGTCGTGGGCACCGGGTCTGGCGGCTCGGGCGCAGCGAAGCGGTGCGCGAAGGCTGGCTGGCGCATGGCCGTCATCGATGACGATCGGACGACGCGTTGGGCGATCGCGGAGGGCTCCATGTTCGTTTGTAGCTGCCTGATAAGCGTGAGGTCGGGGGGGGGTCAGTTTAGGGGTCAGTTTCTCCCGCCAAAGTAGGACATCGATGTCTGAAAGAATCGGCACCGACGCTCGATTCTCCTATGAAGTCCGACAGATTGTCGTGATTGGTTGAGTAGTAGCCCTGCTCTCGGAGCAGGAGCCAACGAAGGAATGAAATCGCCGCAAGTTAGAACCCGCTCCCCCCACCCCCACCACTGCCACCGCCACTCGATCCGCCCCCACCTGATCCCGACGAGCTCGGGCTCGACGACATGCTGCTCGCCGCGGCGCTCGACATGGTGCCGATACTGTGTGAGAAGCTCGACGCGCTGAACTGTCCGGTTCCGCCGACATACCACTGCGGCGGCTCGCGATAGATGTCCTCGAACGCCTTCGCCCACTTGTCCGCGACGCCGAATGCCATCGCGTACGGCAGGTAGCGCTCGAACATCTCCGGCGACGTGATCATCTTCTTATATCGCTCTTCCTCGACTCGGCCGAGGAATTCCTTGAAGCCGAGCGTGGCTTCGCGTGCGCGGGCGCCGGCGATGGTGCGGGCGGGCATGATCTGCGCGAACACGAACAGGATCAGCGTGCTCAGCACGGCGGCGATGACGAGTGCGATGGGCGAGATGATCACCCACATCGTCTTCGCGGCGAGCACGGCGAGACCAGCTCCGACCAACGCGGTCAGCACCGCGAGGCCAAACCATTTTCCCTTCACCTTGTCGGGACGCTCGCGGTAGAAGCCGATCGAGACGAGGTTGTCGTAGATCGCATCGCGGATCTTTGGCAGCGAGGTGTAGAATCTGCTCCTCAGCTCCGAGACTTTCACCGTGTATGCGTCGGTGGGCGCGGCGCTGCTGAGCGCCTCGAGATAATGCTGCTCGTGGGGTTTGAGGCCCGTCCATTCCGAGCGCTTGCGGATAATGTGGATGATGTAATCGGTACTCTTGCTCAGCCCGAACAGGTGGCTCTCGGTTACCTCTTCAATGCGGATGAATCCGCGCACCGCGAGATCGACGAGCGTGGCGGTGACGTCCTCCATGTCCGCCGTATTGTCGACGAGCGTTCCCAGTTCCGCCGGCGACGCACCCTCAACCGGCTCGTAGCGGACGTCGATCGACCCTTCCTTCGGATCGCGTCCGCGCTTCTCCCAGGTTTTGAACGCGAGAAAGAAGACGACTAAGGGAATCAAGAGCGGGGACCACTGTGCCGCTTCGGACAGCCGCTCTCGCCCTTCGCTCGGCCTCGAGCTGATATGTCCGGCGGGCCAACCGACGCCGATGGTCATTCCTTCGTATGGATTGAGCCCGCGCAGGAGAGTGAAGCCGACTTCGTTGCCGTCCTTCTCGATCTTCACTTCCGCCGCGGTGGATCCCCTCGCGCCGGTGTAGCTCGCAACGCGCGTCGGAGTGACACCATCGGGGAGCACGACGCGCGCGTGCACGCTGTCGATCGGCATCGTCCAGCTGGTGCCGGTGACGTTCCAGTACAGCTCGTCGAGCGCGCCCTCTTTGCTGCTCGCGTAGAAAAAGCGAATCGCGTTGGCGACGTGATAGCGGATGATGATCTGCCGATCGGCGTCGCTCGCGCCGGGAATCCAGATCCGGAGCCCGCGCGTCCAGCCGTTGTCCTTGCTCTCTGCCTCTACTCTGAGTGGCTGCCCGGTCGCGTCAATGACAGACACGCCGTTGAGGTCGAGCTTGGTCGCGCGCCCCTGCGCCGTGTTGTGGCGGAGCGACAGGTCGCGGACGATTCCGTTCCACTTGCCCGTGAAGCCGACGGTCAGCCGTTCGGTGACATCGAGCGATCCGTCGGAGTGAACGGTGAGGAGCGCATCAAAGTCGCGGATGCGAATGCTGCGGTTGCGGTCCTGCGCGCTCGCGAGATTCGCGAGCGCCAAGAAAACGAGAACGAGTGCCCGACGAATCGTTAGAACGTGACCTTCGGCAGCACGCGCTCACCCGCCGCGGCCTCGAAGAACTCGAGCTCGTGATAACCCATGGGACCGGCGACGAGGTTCGAGGGAATCGTCGAGATCGCGGTATTGAGATCGCGCACGACGGCGTTGTAGTAGCGCCGGGAGCTCTGGACGGCCTCTTCTATAGTAGCGAGCTGTGCCTGGAGATCGCGGAATCCGCCGGACGCCTGGAGCTGCGGGTAGGCTTCGACCGCCACAGTAAGTCCGCGCAGTGCGGTCGTGAGCTCGCCCTCGGCCTGCGCGCGCGTGGCAGGGCCGGCGCTTTGCGCAGCGACTGCTTTCGTTCTGGCCTGAGTTACCGCGTCGAGAGTCTGGCGCTCGTGAGCGGCGTAGCCTTTCACTGTCGATACCAGGTTAGGGACGAGATCCGCGCGGCGTTTGAGCTGGACGTCGATGTCGGACCAGGCGTTCTCGGCGCGGACTCGGAGGGAGACCAGGCGGTTGTAGAGCGAAACGAAGATCAATACGAGTACGATGACGACGATCAAGAGGCCGATCAGCATATTTTCATGGGGCTCGGGGTGGCACGAAGATGTGCGTCGCAGGGAGCGTGGTCAACGACTAGCGAGCCAAGCCGAGCTAGCTCGACCAGGACCATCTCACTCTAACACCCACGCTCATCGAGCAAGAGCGGTGACCGC
>DASZZU010000133.1:0-3881 GCA_035544855.1 Gemmatimonadaceae bacterium
AGTAGCGCCAGGATACTGCCCGTGATCGAGGCAGGTCGGAAGTGCGGGCTGGTGGGAACTTCCCGCACATGAACACTTGATGAACCGGTTATTAAATTTATACCCTTGGTTGCTTATTAGCGATCCCACGGCTGCGGCTGAGGCGGCTCCTGGCCGCAGGGTTGGCTGCATCCTTGCTCTCTAGTTCCCTGCTGTCAGGCGCCCATCAGGCGAGGCAGCACAGCCGCAACCGGCTCCCACCTTTCTGCCTCGGCGCTCTGGCGACGCCTCCGCGGCCATGTGAGGCAAGATGTCAATTCAAGAGAAGTGGGTTCGAGCTAGCGGGAAGACTGTCTTGACCTCGCCCGATCTCATTTCTGAGAGTCCTGAGAGCAGAGAGGATTGTGTGCGCAAAGACCTGACGCGCCGCCTAAAGTGTGTCTGCGAAAACCTGTCAAGCTCGGACTTCGAAGCTCTCGTTGTGAAAATGACTCGCGAACAACTCAGGGGTGAAGGCATCCTCGGACGTCATATTCGCCCGTGTTGAGGAAGGGTCCATGAGCGATCCCAGTGAAGCGACTCAAGCCAACCCGCATCCGGTGAGTGGGCACCGGACCCCACGCGAGATTGCCGAAGACGAAGCCGGGCCAATCGGGCAAGCGGATCCAGACGTCGTTGCGAGAGGGGCTCCCGCTGAGACGTCGCCGCCGTCCCCGGCCGCAACGCCTCCACGACACGCTACGACCTCGAAGCGACCCGGCAAGCGCGGGTAACGGTTCTCAAGGTGGCTATCACGCCCTGAGCATGAGGGAAACCACCGGCGCAGGCGCGCACGGTTGAAACTGATGTATCCGCGGGGTAATTTGTCTGGCATGACTGAAACCGGATCCCGCGCGCTTTCCGTTTCCCGCTGTTCTGCTAATGGCCCGCATGAGCGCCGCGTCCTCGGCGCGGGTTTTTATGAATACAGCCGACCAGGGTAAGGACACGCTGTCGGGGGACCAGCCGGCGGTGCGACAAATCGCGCACCGCTTGATCAACAGTCGCCGGTCTGAACGAGCGGGGGGCGACACCGACGCGCGCGCCGCCGCTGCCGCGTGCGACCATCTCTATCGGGCACTCTCGCGGTGGGTTGGTCCCGACGGCTGTCACGCGCTCTTCACGCGCGCGCTCGCGCAGGCGCGGACCGAGTACCCAGCTTTGGGGCAGATTCAGCTCCGCGCCCGGTCGGAGCCCTACATTGACGGCGTCGCGGAGACCATCATGGCGCACGGAGACGCGGCGACCGCCGAGGCCCTCGAGTCGATGCTCGTCCGCCTGGTCGAGCTTCTCGGCCGACTCATCGGAGACGACGTGGCAATGAAACTGATCGAGCGAAGTTTGGCCGCATCCGAACGCGGTGACGCAACTTCCGATGGCAGGCGGGAGGAAGCGTGAAGGGAGAAGAGCGAGCGGTAATTCGGAGTCTTCCCAGCGGAGTGCCCGGCCTCGATATCGTGCTCGGTGGCGGGTTGCCGGAATACTCATTCAATCTGATTGCAGGCGGACCCGGCTCGGGGAAGACAACGCTGGCGCACCAGATAATGTTCGCGAATGCGACTGTCGAGCGACCCGCGCTGTATTTCACCGTGCTCGGCGAGCCGACACTCAAGATGCTGCGATATCAGCGGCAGTTCAGTTTCTTCGATCCTGATCTAGCCGGATCTGCTATCCAATTCATCAATCTGACCGCAGAGGTCATGGAACGGGACTTGGGCGAAGTCCTGCGGCGGATCGTTAGCGAGACCGAGCGCGCCAAACCGGGAATTGTCATCATCGATTCATTTCGAACGATCGGCGGCCAGCATGGTAGCTCCGAGCGGGGGGCAATGTTCAACCTCGACCAATTCGTTCAGCATCTCGCCCTTCACCTGACCACCTGGGAAGTAACCTCCTTCCTGCTCGGTGAGTACGTCGAGGAGGAGCAGCAAAATCCCGTCTTCACTGTGGCCGACGGTATACTCTGGCTCTCGCAGGCCACGGATAGAAATTCCGTCGTTCGAAAGATTCAGGTGGTCAAGACGCGCGGCCGGGCCCAGATGCCTGGATTGCACACATTCCGGATCACGGATGCTGGGCTGCAAATCTACCCGCGCATCCCGGAGCAGACGCGGAAACGACACCTGCACAAGCGCGAGCGACAGTCTACGGGAGTGCGTGGGTTGGATGAGATGATCGGCGGCGGGGTCATTTCCGGCGATGCGGTGATGCTCACCGGACCCGCCGGCAGCGGCAAGTCAACAATCGCCACGCAATTCATGGTGGCCGGATTAGCGAAGGGAGAGACCGGAGTAATCGCGGTATTCGAAGAGTACCCGGAAGAGTACCTTGCCCGTGCCAACACGCGAAATCCCGACGTCGGGAAGATGATCAAAGCGGGGAGGCTGGAGCTCATCTATCTCCGCCCCCTCGACCTCTCCGTCGATGAGGCCCTCCAGGCGATTCTCGAAGCCGTGGAACGGCTCGGGGCAAAGCGCGTTGTCATCGATTCCCTGTCAGGGTTTGAGGTCGCCCTCGCCCCGACCTTCCGAGAGGACTTCCGGGAGTCGCTCTACCGCCTGGTTGGGACGTTGACCGCAACCGGCGTCACGGTATTCATGACCGCAGAAGTCTCCGAGGGATTCCGCGAGGCACGCTTTACAACGGAGAAGGTGTCGTTCATCACCGACGAGATCATCGTCCAACGGTACGTCGAGATCGAAGGTGAGCTCCGGCGAGTGATGGCGGTGATCAAGATGCGCGGGAGCGACCACAGCCATGAATTCAGGACGTACGAGGTCACGGCCAAGGGAGTGGTTGTTGGTGGTCCACTCACGGAATACGACGGAATCATCACCGGTGTGCCCACCTTGCGCGCGAAACCGAGCCGGGCAAAACGAAGCAAATAGAGAATGAGTTCCCGAAGTCGGTCTGGTACCGCACGCGCGACCGAGCTTTCCATTCAGGAAGCGTTGCAGCGCTGCATGCAGCAAGCCCCACTGCCATTCGCCATTACACGCGGCGCGGCGCACACGCTCGTCTACGCCAATTCCGCCTTCTGCCGCCTGGCTGGTATCGCCAACGGTCACGCGCTCGGTGCGCCAATCGCCACCGTGTTCACCGCGACTGAGCGACGAGCGCTGAGACCAATTCTCGATCGAGCATTTCGTGATGGCGTGGAGCTATTGGATGAGCGCATCGACGCGTCGAGCGAGAGAGCGAGCGGCTGGCACTGCAGTGTGTGGCCCGTGATCGCCGACGACGGGCGGGCCGAAGCTCTAGGCATCGAGATTCGCGAGTCAAGCCCGCCGGACGCTGCGCTCGAACTGCAGCGGCAGGTTGCCGAGCAGATGCTCCTCGGTGCACTGCGCGAACGCGGTTTCGCCGACGATGCCGAGGCCGCGCGTCGCCGGGCGGCTTTCCTGGCTGAGGCGGGTCGCCTGCTTGCCGAATCTGTCGATCAGTCCAGCACGCTGGTTGCCCTGACCAGGCTCGCGCTTCCTACTCTCGGTGCGTGGTGCATCGTGGACATTCTCGAAGAAGGTGACGCGATCCGCCGCCTTGGCATCTACCACCCTGATCCGGAAAAGCAGAAGCTCGCGCAGGAACTGGAAGCAAGCTGGGCGCCTGAGCCCGACGATCCGTTCGGCGCACCTGCGATGCTGCGGGACATGCGAACGATCGCCATTACCGACAACATCGAGGCTACGCTCACCGCTACCGCGCACAGTCCGGGTAACCTGCACATCCTGCGTCAGCTCGGGATTGGATCTCTCCTGACGGTGCCGCTCGTTGCGCGGAAGAGGCTGCTGGGTGCTATCACCTTCGTCAGCGCGCAGCGCGATCTTTCGTATAGCCCGGAGGAGGTGCAGCTCGCTGAAGAC
>DASZZU010000134.1:0-3538 GCA_035544855.1 Gemmatimonadaceae bacterium
TTGGGCGGCTGGTGACGGAGGCTAAGGATCCGGCATCGGAGCTCAAGGCGGTGATGCGGTCGATCTAGCGTGCTGCTCGGGGATGGTGTCGGAAAGGCCACTGAAGTTCATCCGGGTGCACCGCGCGCACGGGCCGTTTAGCCTAACCCCGCCTGCCATCACACTTTGGCTTCGCTCCCTGCCTTGCTTTGAGGGGTGGGCTTATGTATTTTGAAAGGCTAACCTCGGAAAAATTCGGAGGGCTCCGGCCCTCTTTCCAACATCGTGGGGAGAAGGACGTGAAAGTTCGCAGCAGCGTGAAGCCGATCTGTGAGCACTGCAAGGTCATTAAACGGCAGGGTGTGACTCGTATCATCTGCAAGCGCAATCCAAAGCACAAGCAGCGGCAGGGTTAATTAATGGCGCGTATTGCTGGCGTAGATCTCCCGCGTGAGAAGAAGGTCGAGATCGGCCTGACGTACATCTTCGGAATCGGCCGCGCGCTTGCGCGACGGATTCTCCAGTCGACTGGCGTCAACTCCGAGCAGCGTATTCGCGATCTCACCGATGCCGATACCAACAAGCTTCGTCAGGCGATCGAAAAGGATTTTCGCGTCGAGGGCGCGCTGCGCACCGAGATCGCGATGAACATCAAGCGGCTCATGGACATTGGATCGTACCGCGGGATCCGTCACCGCCGCGGACTTCCTGTTCGTGGTCAGCGCACGCACACCAACGCCCGCACCAAGAAGGGCCCACGCCGCGCAATCGCCGGCAAGAAGAAGGTGACCAAGTAATGACCCAGGTAACTAAGTAAAATGGCCATCGGGAAGAAAGTAAAGCGCGTGATCGAGGCGGAAGGAATCGCCCACGTCAGCGCGACGTTCAACAACACCACGATCACGATCACCGACACTCATGGGAACACGATCTCGTGGGGCTCGTCGGGCAAGGCCGGCTTCAAGGGATCGAAGAAGTCGACTCCGTTCGCCGCCACCGTCGCCGGTGAGCAGGCCGGACGCGAAGCCGCCACGCTCGGCGTTCGCCGCGTGCACGTGAGAGTTCAGGGACCAGGATCGGGACGCGAGTCCGCGATCCAGGCGCTCGTCACCGCCGGTCTCCAGGTCAAGTCGATCAAGGACGTGACGCCGATTCCGCACAACGGCTGCCGTCCGCCGAAGCGTCGGAGAGTCTAACCGATGCGTTACACAGGATCGAGCTGCAGGCAGTGCCGCCGCGAGGGAACCAAGCTTTTCCTCAAGGCGACCAAGTGCTTCACCGAGAAGTGCCCGGTCGAGCGTCGTCCGACGCCTCCGGGACAGCACGGTGCATCCACTGCCCGTCGTCGCAAGGTGTCGGAGTACTCGAAGCAGCTTCGTGAGAAGCAGAAGATCAAGCGCATCTACGGCGTGAGCGAGAGACAGTTCCGGAACACTTTCGAGCGCGTTGCACCGCTTCCGGGAATCACGGGACACAATCTCCTCGCGGCGCTGGAGTCGCGTCTCGACAACGTCGTGTATCGCATGGGCTTCGCCGGCAGCCGCAAGGCCGCGCGCCAGCTCGTTCGTCACCGTCACGTCGAGGTCAATCAGAAGTCGGTCGACATCCCGAGCTACCTCGTGCAGCCTGGACAGGAGATCCGCCTCCGCATGAAGTCGCGCGAGCAGGCGAGCATTATGGTGGCGATGGACCAGTCCTCGCGTGGCGCGCCGTTATCGTGGATTGCGGTTGATCGCGAGACATTCAGCGGGAAGATGCTGGAGAGACCGACGAGACCGAACATCCCGATCGCCGCGCAGGAACAGCTGGTGGTCGAGCTTTACTCGAAGTAAGGAACAGGCTCGCGCCGCGATGCTCGGGGCGCGTTCAGAGTTTTTTCAATCAAACAGCAGGACGAGACCCTAACTCTCGTTACGGGCTCACCGCGCGTTAGGGGCGGGGTGGCACGTCTAAGGAAATCGGAAAAATGGCAACCGCAATTGATCTCAGGGGACTTGTCCGTCCGCAGCTTGTCGAGGCGACGAAGCGCGAAGACAATCCCAATGTCGCAGAATTTCGCCTTCAGCCGCTCGAGCGCGGCTTCGGACACACTCTCGGGAACGCCATGCGGCGTCTCCTGCTCTCATCGCTCCGCGGGTCGGCGGTGTGGGGATTCCGCATCGACGGCGTCCTGCACGAGCACCAGACGATCCCCGGCGTGGTTGAAGATGTCCACCAGATAATCGGGAATCTCAAGACGCTCACGTTGTCGCTCGACGAAGGCGTGGAGAACACCGTCCTCCGCATCACGAAGACCTCGGCCGGCCCGGTAACGGCGGCGGACATCGAGGGACAGGGCGGCGTCACGATCGTCGATCGCACCCAGCACCTCTTCACGCTGCAGGGCGACCGCGAGATCAACGTCGAGCTGTACGTCGGACGCGGGCGTGGCTACGTCGAAGCCGACCAGCACGTGGTCGACAAGACTTTGCCGGTCGATGTGGTGCGTATCGATTCGATCTACAATCCGGTCCGCCGCGCCAACTTCGCGGTCGCCGAGACGCGCGTCGGACAGCGTACGGACTACGATCGTCTGACGCTGACCGTCGAGACAAACGGCACGGTCACGCCTGAAGAGGCCGTGAGCTACGCCGCCGCGCTGGCGCAGACGCACTTCCAGTATTTCGCTGGCTTCGGCTCTCACGCTTCGGCTCCGCTTACCCCAGGCTCGGACATGCCGGGTGGTGACGCGCACCGTCTCGCCGACGTGCTGCGCACTCCGATCGAAGACTTCGAGCTCTCGGTTCGCTCCGTGAACTCGCTCAAGAACTCCGCCATTCGCACCCTGGGTGATCTGGTCCGCCAGAGCGAGAGCCAGATTCTCCAGGTCAAGAACTTCGGCAAGAAGTCGCTGAACGAGATCGCCGACCTGCTCGAGAGAGAGAATCTCAACTTCGGCATGAAGTACGAGGAGACTCCCGACGGCGTCCGCATCACCGATCAGGGCACGCCGCCCAACCGCAACGTCGCCACTGTCGGCGCCGACGACGAAGAGGAAGTCTAAGGATGCGTCACCGTAAAGTTGGCAGGCAGCTTCGTCGCACGAGCGAGCAGAAGCTGGCTCTTATGAAAAACCTGGCAAAAGCGCTTATCGAGCGTGGCGCCATCGAGACCACCGAGGCGAAAGCCAAGGAACTTCGTCCATTCATCGAGAAATTGATTACGAAGGCGAAAACCGGTACGCTTCATAACCGCCGTCTCGCGGGCGCCAAAGTCCCACACCGTGCAACGGCCGACAAGCTGTTCCAGGAGGTCGGGCCTCGCTTCGCGACGCGGAAGGGTGGCTACACCCGCATTCTCAAAACTGGTCACCGCAAGGGCGATGGCGCGGAGATGGCGCGCATCGAGCTTATCCCGACCGAAGGTTAACGATATGGCACCGATCAAGAGAAACCGCTGCTACGTCTGTGACAAGGGCGTCGCCTACGGGAACAACGTCTCGCACGCGAACAACAAGACGCGGCGCACCTGGAAGCCGAATCTTCAGGTCGCGCGCATCGTGATTGATGGCAAGATCACG
>DASZZU010000135.1:0-12751 GCA_035544855.1 Gemmatimonadaceae bacterium
CTCCGCGGAACCAAGGTTCCTTCATGTCGAGGATGCGCGAGAATTCCAGATAGAGTCCGGGCGCGATGGCTGCGCTCGCGGTACCACCCCCGCTGGCGTCATCGGTGCTGCAGCTCGTGCCGCACGCCATGAGGTTGGACGAGTTGTGCTTGATCGGCTCCAGGGTGCCGATTGCGCTTCCGTCTTTATCCCGAACGTTCTTCGAGCCCACCAGCGGAAGCGGCTGGTCGAACCGTGTCTCCACCGGCACTATGGATAACGTCGGTTGTGCCGGCGCCACCCTGCGATCGAGCGTTACTTCGTTCCCGCTCTCGTCGAAGGCCACGATAGGGTCGGGCTCATCCAGCTGCGAAACCACGAGCACATCGGAGCTGCCAGTCCACGACTCGCGGTGCGTCGCGACAGGCATATAGAACTCCAGCCTCCGGATGGCGGAGAGAGTCCTGAACAAGTCCGTCTCCGTTCCGCCGCTCAACGTCACCAGTCGGTCGAGCAGCGCCTTTCCATCCTTCGATCGGAGGTACGGCGCGAGCTCCAGCTTGTGCTCATGGAAGGGCGCCGCCTTCATGTCGCGTTTCAGATGCTGCCGCGCGGGCTCATTGTCCATCGCCACCGCCACCAGTCGCGCGATCTTCGTCAGCGCGGTTCTCTCTTCATTCCCGGAGGAAGGCGTAGGCTCGCTCTGCACGTTGTTCGACGCGTTTAGACCGACCGTGCGGCTCGCGGGATCGGCACAAGCAACGAGTGCCGCGAGCAGCGCAACAAAAAGAACTTCTTCGCCATGTGTGTTTTTCATACTTCCTCCTGGGCGATGGTGCGGTTGGTGAAGCGCGCACCTTACCGCACGGTAAAGGAGAAAGCGTAATCCGCCTGCCGCTTACGAGATCACTTCGTCTCGCGTGCAGTAGCAGACGGAGCGACGAGCGCCATCATCAGCGCCGCTACGAGCGCGAGCGTGGCCCCGAATACGAAGGCGCTCGGTGCGCCGCGTCGGTCCCAGATTGCGCCAAAGATGAGAGAGGCGGGGAGCGCGCCAAGCCCGATCGCGAGATTGTACCAGCCGAATGCCGACCCTCGGCGCGCGCGAGGGACGATGTCGGCGACGAGAGCCTTCTCGCTCCCCTCGGTCATTCCGTAAAAGATTCCGTAAACCATGAATAACACCCACGCGTGCCAGGCGGCGGTTGCCCACCCGAAGGCAAAGTAGACCGCGGAGTACAGAAGCCAACCGCCCACGATCAATGGCTTGCGTCCAATTGTGTCCGAGAGCTGGCCACCGTACGTGCCCGTCGCGGATTTCACGAAGTTGAGCGCCGCCCAGAGAATCGGTGCCATTGCGATCGGCACGCCGAGCTGATTTGCCCGCAACAGGAGGAAGGCGTCTGTGGAATTCCCCAGAGTGAAGAGGAGAATCACTACGAGATATGCCCAGAATCGCTTCGTGAGTCCGCCACCCATATCCGCTACTGATGCGGCTGCTTCTTTCCCTCCGGCGTCCCGCTTCGGCACATCGCGAACGACGATGATCAAGACAACCATCGCGATCAGCGCCGGAACTGAGGCCAGCCAGAATACGTTGCGTAAGGCCTGCTCGTCGTGCGGGAGGAGGCGCTTCGAGCTCTCGAATGAGCCGACGCCTTGGAGCTTGAGGAGAAGAAACGCGAGCAGTGGCCCAACAACGGCGCCGGCGTTGTCAGCTGCGGCGTGAAATCCGAACGCTCTTCCCCGCGCCGTTTCAGGCGCGGAGTCCGCGAGAAGGGCGTCACGCGGCGCTGTCCGGATTCCCTTCCCGATCCGATCCGTTAGCCGGATGAACAATACCTGGGTCGCGCTCCTCGCTATCCCCGTAAATGGCCTCACCACTGACGCAATCCCGTAGCCTATCACGACCAGGCGCTTCCGACTGCCGATTTTGTCGGACCACCACCCACTCACGAGCTTGAGGAGCGACGCCGTCGACTCGGCCACGCCCTCGATGGCGCCGATGAAGCTCGCGTTCGCGCCGAGCACGCTGGCGAGGAACACCGGAAGCAGCGGATAGATCATCTCGGTCGAGACGTCGGTGAAAAAGCTCACCGCGCTCAGACCGAGGATGTTTCGTCCGAGCTTTGGCTTCGGAGCGCTCACCGACGACGACGCTACGATGCGTGCACCTCTGAATGATCTCCGACCGTTACTTCGCCTTTCACTCCTTCGACAACCGTGTCATCCCCGATCAGGGAATTGCGCAGCACCGATTTTGTTATCTTCACCTTGGAGCCGACGATCGAGTGGCTGATCTCGACGCCGTCCAGTACCGAGCCGGCTCCAATCGAAACGTTCGGCCCGACCTTCGATTTCCTGAGCGTGACGTTGTCCTCGATGTAAACGGGATCGACGATCGTCGAGTCACCGGTGCTCTTCGGTCGCCGGGCGCGGCCGCGGGCGAGCATCGCCTGATTCGTTTCGAGCATCGTGTCGATCTTTCCGGCGTCGTACCAACCTTCTACGTCGATGACTTTGATCTTCGCGCCCTTGTCGATCATGTACTGGAATGCGTCCGTCAGAAAATACTCCCCCTGATTCATCGGCTGTTTCAGTACGTGATCGATTCCCTCGAACAGCAGCTTCCAGTTTCTGATGTAGTAAAGCCCGATGTTCGCGCGCTTGGAAATCGGAGTCTTGGGCTTCTCGACGATCTTCGTCATGTTGCCGCCCTTGTCGGTCACGACGACCCCGAATCTCTGGTAGTCCTCTACCTCCTTGACCCAGATGATTCCGTCGGCGTCGACACTCTTCACCTTGGAAAGATCCGCGTCGAAAATCGTGTCGACGAAGACGATGAGGACCGGTTGATCGACGTAGTCCTTGGCGAGCGCGATCGCGCCCGCGGTCCCGTCCTGCACCTTCTGCTCGATGAAGACGGAGGGCACGTCCATCTCCGAGCGCGCGAACTCCTCGACTTTCTCCTTCAGATGCCCCGTGATGTAGATGACCTGCTCGACGTTACCGAGCTTCTTCAGCTCGTCGAGCACGTACGACATCACCGGCTTGCCCGCGACCTTCATCATCGGCTTGGGCGTGAGGTGCGTGTGCGGGCGGAGGCGCGTTCCCCTGCCCGCCACCGGAATTATCACTTTCATGGCGCGCTCGTTCCCTCCCGCCCGTATTTGTCGCTCAGCCGCACGACGTCATCCAGCTCCGGCGTCGACACCTCAAGGACATCACAGTCTGTCAACGCCACGATCTGATGAATGGTTCCGGGCGTAATGCGGAACGACTCGCCCAGCTTGAGCGGAACGTCTTCCAGCCGATCGGCGTCGCGCTGGACACGATAGACGATCTCGCCCGAGAGCAAATGGACGGTCTCGTCCTTCTTGGTATGGTACTGCACGGAGAGCTCCTGACCCGCGTTGATGTGAAGGATCTTCCCCACGTAACGGTCGGACTGCGCCCAGATCGTCTCGTGCCCCCATGGCTTTGGCACCTTCACGACCTTCACGCGGCCGGAGCCGCCGGTTTTCTTCTTGGTCATGCATAAATATCTACGCTAATGCGATACGGAGCCACTTCGATGAGGGCATACTTTCTGCCTTCGCGTACCAATATGATTCTCTCGCCCAAGCATCTTTCCGCGCCTCGCCGCGCCTCTTGAATTCGGGCTGAACATCAGTCCCACCGCAGGACGATCTTGCCGAACGTCTGGTTGGATTCCATCAGCTCGTGAGCGGCGCGAATCTCCGCAAATGAAAAGACGCGGTCGATTACCGGTCGTAGCCGGCCAGTGTCGAAAAATGGGATAATCCGCTCGGAGAACTCGCGCGCGAGCGCAATCTTTTCCTCGATGGGTCGGGCTCGCAGCACAGTGCCTACCATGGTCAGTCTCTTCCTGAGCAGCACACCCATGTTGAGTTGACCCCGGGCCCCCGCCGTCAGGCCGACGACCACCATTCGCCCTCGCAGCCCCAGCAATCGCAAATTCGCGTCGAGGTAAGGCGCGCCAACCAGATCCAGAATCACATGGATCCGATCGACGCCGATCGACTTCTCGATCTGCGACACCCAGTCGTCGCGCGACGCGTCGATCCCCATCTCGAGCCCGAGCTGCTTCGCGCGTTCGAGCTTCGCCGCCGATCGCGAAGTCCCAACGGGGTTTGCACCCGACACAAGAGCGAGCTGTAACGCCGCAGTCCCCACTCCGCTTGCCACTGCGTGGATCAGCACTGTCTCACCTGTGCGCAGTCCGATCCGGCGAAAGAGCGCGTCGTAGGCCGTGAGAAACGCCTCCGGTATCGCGGCCACTTCCTCCCAGGAGAGCGTGCTCGGCGCTGGCATCGCCTCCCGCTCATGGACGCAGAGGTACTCTGCGTGACCACCGCCGCCAACTATCCCCATCACCCGGTCGCCGACTTTCCAAAGCGTGGATGATGGGCCGAGCGCATCGACCTCGCCCGCGTACTCCATGCCGCTGATGTCTGCGGGTGCGCTAGCGGGGACCGGATAGTTTCCCTCCCGCTGCATGATATCTGCGCGATTCAGCGCCGACGCTCTGACACGGACGCGGATCTGAGCGACGCCGGGCTCAGGCTTCGGCCGCTCCTCTAGCTTCAGAACCTCCGGTCCGCCGGGTCTGGTGATGACGATCGCTTTCATTTCAAACAGCAAGTTATCCATTCCCACAAAAAAAGGCCGGCTCTGAGAGCCGACCTTTTTTTCGTTGTGTGAGTCTGGTTACCTGAGCTTGTTCCCGTTGGGGTCCCACACCTCGACCGTTCCCAGATTCCGCGCCCGGATGGGCGCTTCGATCTTGGAGAGGTCACCGGCTACGACCACAATAAGGTTTTCAGGAGTCAGCTTGCTGCTCGCTGTGCGACGGACATCTTCAGGCGTCACCGCCGCAAGGCGCTCGCGATACGTCGCGTAGAAATCCACCGGCAGACCCCAGACGATCAGGCCCTGAAGTCGCCCGGTGAGCCCCTGCACGCTCTGCACCGCGTTCGGGAATCCCGAGACCAGGTTATTGACCCCTGCCTGCAGCTCCGCCGCGGGAACCGGCTCGGTCACGATGCGTTTGTACTCGCCGATCGCTTCCACCAGAGCCGAATCGGTCGCGTTGGTCCGCACCTCCGATTGCACCTGGTACGTACCCGCGCCCGGTCTCAGATCGAGGCCGCTGAAGATGCCGTAGGTGTAGGCGTGCTTCTCGCGCAGATTCGTATTGAGACGCGAGCTCACCGCACCACCCAGAACGTGGTTCAATGCGAGCATCGAGATGTATTCGGGATCGGATGCTTGAAATCCCGGCTGTCCGATCACGATTGATGATTGCACCGAGCCCGGCCGATCGACCAGAATCACTCTCGTTCCAGCACTCTGACGAATCGGATTCATTACGGGCGCCATGGCCGCGCGAGTCGCGGTCCAGCTCCCGTACGCCTGTTGCGCTACCGAGCGCGCTTCAGCCGGAGTGATGTCGCCAATCAGCAACAACGTCGCTGCCGACGGCGCGTACATCGTGCGATGCCAGTTCGCGACATCGTCGCGGGTCAGTCCGCCAATAGTCGCGAGGGTACCGGCCGGCGGACGCGAGAACGGCGCGGTGTTGTCGAACGCCGCACGAATGAACGCATCCGACGCCAGACCCGCCGCGCGCGCATGACTCTGCTGATATGCCGCCAGCGCCTGGTTCTTCACTCGATTGAACTCATTCGCCGGGAAGCTCGGCGAGATCACGGTCTTCGCCGCAAGCTGCATCGCCTGCGGGAACACGTTCTTGATCGCGACGACATCGGCGAACGACGTGCTGTACCCACCACCCGTCGAATACTGCGCGCCGAGTGCATCCATCTGCCGCGCGATCTCGGCGCCAGTCATGTCGGTGGTGCCTTCGGAGAGCAGCCTCCCCGTCAGCGAAGCGAGACCATTCTTCGCCGCCGGCTCCCGCATCGCGCCGGCATCGAGAATCAGACGCCCCTCGACCACTGGCAGCGTGTGTTTCTCGACGAGAATCACCTTGAGCCCGTTATCGAGCGTGAATTGTTGCACGCTCGGAAACACGTACGGACGGAGCGGCCCCGGCTCCGGTGGCTTGACTGTCTGCGCGCCGGCGTTGCCGAGAGCACCGATCGCGAGCGACGCGAGTCCGATGGTTAGAGTTGCGGAACGCATTACGGCACCCTCGTCGTAGTTGGTGAAGCCGGCTTCTTCGGCGGGACGTAAACCAGGATGACGCGGTTCGTCGGAACAAGCCGCTCAAGAGCCAGTGCGTTGAGATCGGCGAGCCTCACACGATCGTATTCGCGCAAAACCCCGTTCACGTAATTCGGATCGTGGAAGTACGTCCAGCCTTCGGCCAAACGATCGGCGCGTCCACCGAACCCGCCGGTGGTCTGCAATCCGTTGACGAACCCAAAACGCTCCGAGGAACGCGCGCGATCGAGCTCCGGCTGAGTAAAGCTGCTCACGCCAGCCAGCTCCGCCAGCAGTGCGCGCTCCAGCGAATCAGGACTACTTCCCGGCTTTCCGGTCGCGGTGAAGATGAGCATGTCGGCACCGTCTGCCAGCCCGAAGTTGAAACCCGCGACGTTCGTTGCGATCTGCTGACGCCGGACGAGCGCGTCGTACAAACGCGACGAGCGTCCACCGCCCATTACATCTCCGAGAAGGGAGACGACGGGGGCGCGACTGTCCTTGGCCGACGGGACACGGTATCCGACGTACACCGCCGGCGCCGGGATCTGCGAATCAACGACGACGTATCGCTGCTCGTGCCCGATGATTGCCGGCAGTCTCATGTTGGCCAGCGGCGGAACCTTCGGACCGCGAGGAATGGGCGCGAAATACTTCCGCACGAGCTGCTTCGCCTGTGGCACGTCAATGTCGCCCGCGACCACCAGCACCGCGTTGTTGGGCGCGTAGTACGTCTTGAAGAAACTTGTGACGTCGGCGAGACTCGCCGCTGACAAATCCGCCATCGACCCGATGACATCGTGATGATACGCGTGTCCCTCTGGGAAGAGCGCCTCTTCCATCTTCTCGGGCCAGGTACCATAGGGCTGGTTGTCCACGCCCTGACGCCGCTCGTTCTTCACCACTTCGCGCTGGTTATCCAGCTTGGCCTGGTCCATCGCGTCGAGCAGCGTGCCCATGCGATCTGCCTCGAGCCAGAGCGCCAGCTCGAGCTGATTCGACGGAAGCTGCTCGAAGTAATTGGTGCGGTCCCAGTTGGTAGTTCCATTAATGTCGGCGCCGCCACGTCCGCCCGCTGCTTCGAGCAGAGCGAAGTGCTGACCTTTGGGGACGTTCTTCGAGCCCTGGAACATCATGTGCTCGAACAGATGCGCGAAGCCGGTCTTGCCCGGCCGCTCCATCTTCGATCCGACGTTATACCATAGAAGAACGGCGGCGACCGGCGTCGAGTGATCCACGTGATAGATCACATTGAGCCCGTTGGGCAGCGTCTCCTTGGTAAAGTCGACGCGCAGCTCGGGACTCTTCCCCGCCGGCGCGGTCCTGCCTGCTGCCTGGGCGCCAGCGGTGCCGGCGGCAACGAACAAAAGAGAGACCGCAAGGTAGCGGAGTCTCATTCGACCTCCATGAGATTTTGGGTACCGGCAGCTGGACGGGAGCGGCCGGAAGGGATGAACAACATAGGGATAAAACAGCACGGCGTCGAGCGCGGCGCGGTGCGGACGCCGCGGCTTTACTCGTAACGCAACGACTCTATCGGATCCAGACCCGCGGCCCTTCTTGCCGGCCACACGCCGAACAGGATCCCCACAAAGCCGGAAAAGAAAAACGCCAGCAGAATGGACGACGGCGCCACCGAAGTGTTGAAATTCCCGAACTTCGACAGCGCGAATGCAGCCGCCCAGCCAAACCCAATTCCGCCTACTCCGCCAAGGAGACACAGCACCACGGCCTCGATGAGGAACTGGAGCAGGATATTCTTGGGTGTCGCGCCCAGCGCTTTCCTGACCCCTATCTCGCGGGTGCGCTCCGTCACCGACACCAGCATGATGTTCATGATGCCGATGCCTCCGACGAGCAGACTCACCGCCGCAATCCCCGATAACAGGAAAGTGAAAACCTGCGTCGTCTCGCCGAGTGTGTTGAGGAAATCGGCCTGGTTGCGGATCTGGAAATCGTCGGGAATGCCGACGCGCAGCCTGTGCACCCGCCGCAGCGTTTTCTGAATCTGCGCCATCGCGTTGGGGATCTCCGCCTCCGACGACGCCAGTACCCCTATCTGTCTGAGCCGGTCGCTGCCGAACACGCGGAACTGTGCGGTCGTGATTGGGATCAAAACCTGATCGTCGGGATTTCCGAATCCGCCCGTACTGCCCTTGCTGGCGAGAACCCCGACTACCTCGAAAAGAAATCCGCCAATGCGCACGTTCTGTCCGACGAGACTGGCGGCGGGCACCCCCAGATTGTCAGGTATGGCCGCGCCGAGCACTGCCACTCGGCGGCTGGCACGATCGTCACCTTCGGTGAACATCTTCCCCTGCGCGATGCTGTACTTTCGCACATCCAGATAGTTGGGCGTGGTACCGAGAACGCTCGTGTTGGTGTTCGTGTTGAGGTACTGGACCTGGAGCTGCCTCTGCATCTCCGGCTCGACTGCCGCGATAGCGGATCCGGCGGAATCGAGCGCTTTGGCGTCCGCCACCTTCATTGGAGCGCGATCGTTGCCTGACGACACCCCGCCGGGGGCGTAGATCTGTCCCGGCTGCACTGTTAGCAGCGTCGTTCCCAGCGCGGAGATTCGCGCGTTGACCGACTGCTGCGCGCCGCGCCCGAGCGCGACTACAGCGATCACGGCGCCCACTCCGATAACGACGCCCAGCATCGTCAGGAACGAGCGCAGCTTGTTGGCTCTCAACGCGCCGAGCGCAACGCCGATTGTCTCTCCAAGTAGCATGGAATTACCTCCTTATCTGCCCGGCGGGCGCCCACCGCCCCCGCCGCCGCCTCCGGTGCCACCTGCAGCCGGCGTGGTGGTCTGCTGAAGTCCGCCTCCTGTGCCAGCTCTAACCCGAGCCTGAACCTGCTCGCGCTGCGCCTGCAAAACCGCGGGCCCGAGGAGTGCGACCTGCTCGCCCGCCTGTAAACCGCTCAGAATCTCGGTGTAGTCAAAATCGCTGATTCCGACCCTGACCGCTCGCGGGGAGAATTTGCCGTTCGTTTTCACGAACGCGATCATCCCACCGCCACCACCGCCGCCACCACCGCCGGCCGCTCCACCGCCGCCCGTGCCTCCGCCTCCGCCCCCACCCTGTCGAGAGAATCCGCCCCGCTGACCTGTGGATGACGCGGCTCCTCCACCTCCAGATCTGCCTCCGCCCGTGGTCGAGCTCGCTGCGCCGATCCCGCCCCCCCGCGCCGCCCGCGCAGCGGCGAGCACCGCCTTGATCGAGTCAGGGCTTACGCCGAGCACTGGCGCCACGGTCGTCGCATCTCTCGAGACTCGGACCGCATCGCTGGGAAAAGCCAGCACGTTATCGTGACGCGCAACTTCCATCGTCACTTGCCCGTTCATTCCGGGTTTCAGTGCGCCGTCGAGATTGTTGAGGCTGACCAGAACGGGAAACATGGTCACGCTTGACTGGACAACCGCTGACGGCTCGACCTGCTCTACCACTCCGGCAAACCTGCGATTGGGAAACGCGTCCACGGTCACGGTGGCGACCTGACCTGCCTTGACATTGCCGATGTCCGTCTCGTTCACGAACGCGCGCATCCTGACCTTTGACAGGTCCGCCATGCGCAGGATCGTCGTGCCGCCGCTCGCTGACGACGTCGCCGATGTGATCACCATTCCCAGCGACACCGGCTTCTCGATGATGGTGCCGTTCGTCGGCGCGCGCACGGTCGCGTCCTCGAGCCGCACCTTGGCGATCGAAAGATTCGTCCGCGCCTTGATCAGCGCCGCGTCGGCGGTGGCGAACGCCAGCGTCGCGGCATCCATCTCCTGCGCCGTTATGATCTTCTGCTTGTAGAGCTCAGCCGACCGATTGCGCTGCGCCAGCGCCGTCGATCTCTGAACCGTCGCCGAGCTGACGTCGGCTGCCGACTGATCGTACTGGTTCTGTACGTCGCGTGGATCAATCTGCACCAGCAGATCGCCCGCTTTCACGTTCGACCCGATGTCAACCGGCATCCGGATGATCGTACCCGATGCCTTCGACTTGACCTCCACTATGTTCACGGGCTCCACGGTTCCGTTCGCCTGCACGCTCAGCACGATGCTGCGCCGGTCCACCGAAGCGGTTTCGATGACGAGCAAAGGATCCGTGCTCTTCTTGCACGCGCCGAGCAGGACGACCACCGCAATCGCAATGCTCCTCGACCTCTGAGCGCGAACCGCGCGTCGCCGCGCGACCGACTTCTCTTTTTCTTTCATTTGATTGCTGGAAGATTCAGGGGCATTCATCACTTCAGCTCCCGTCCGATGAGCGCTTCGAGCTGCGCCCGTGCGATCCGGTAATCATAACGCGCCTGAATCAGAGCCTGCTGCGCCTGCGCCAACGCCGCCTGCGACGTTATGAGATCCAGGAACGTCGACGCGCCGATGTTGTAACGCTGCTGCTGCACTCTGACATCTTCCTCGGCCGCCGCAACGGATGCGACCTGTATTGCTACCCTCTGGGATGCGCTGCGAAGGGCGCCAATGTTCTGCGTCAGCGTCTCCTGCGCCGCCAGCTGCGTATCACGCAGCGTAACCTGCGCATTCACTTCTGCCACCTTCGCGCGCACAACCTGCTCCTCGCGCTGGAAGTTATTGAAAACAGGATATGAGAGTGAGAATGACAGCCGCCCGTTGTAATTGTAGCTGCCATCGCCAAGCCCGAAGCGGGGATCCGTGCCACTGCCGGTGCGCGAATAGCTCGCGCTGAGCGACGGGAGATAAGTCGCCTTCGATGCCTTCCGCGATTCCTCCGCCGACTCGACATTCGCCTGCGCCTGCTGCACCGCCGGTCCGTGCCTCGCGAGAGCCGCAAGCTCCGCGCTGTCGGGCAATGCCGCCATGTTCTCCTGGACCGACGCCGGATCCGCCGTAACCGGCACCTCCGAGCTAACCAATCGGGTGAGAGCGGCGTCCGCTGCTTCCTTGCTGCTCTGCGCCGTGATGAGCGCGAGCTGCGCGTTGCCGATCAGAATTACGCCGCGCAGCGAATCAGATCTTGTCGCGACGCCTGCACGCACCTTCGCCACCGAAGTCTTGAACTGCTCGGTTGCCTGCGACATCTGCAGCTGCGCCGCGTCGCGGCTCTCCAGCGCCGCGAGCACGGCGTAGTATTGCTGCTTCACCTGTAGCGCGACGTTGTACCTCACCGCGACGCGGTTGGCTTCGGCGGCGGCGATGTTGTACTTCGAGGTTCGCAGATTGTACAGCCGCTGCCCGCCATCGAAAAGCGAAATGTTGAGAGAAAGGCCGGTGCTGTTGGTTGGCGCCGACGTAATGGCGACCTGCTCGCCATTCTGGTTGACGCGTGTCCCCCCGCCGCCTAACTGGATCGCTCGGCCCGCGCTCAGGGTCGCGCTGGGCAGAATCGCGCCGATCGCCGATACCCTGGCCGCCTTGCTTGTTCTCTCCACACCTTCGGCCTGAATCGCCGCGGGCGCATTCTGCTCGGCCATGCGGATCGCTTCGTCGAGCGAAATCTTTCGCGCGCTGTCGGGGGCCCGTGTGAGTCCCGGCTGAAGGCCGGGCTGGAGGACCTGCGACCCTGCCGCATGCACGATGCTGAGGAACAGCGTCAAGGTTATGGCCGAGAGTCTCATCGGCCTCTCTTTTTTGAAAGACATTTGATTGCGAAGGCGGATCAATTTGGCAAAACGAAAGGGCCGCACCGAACCGCGGCCCATCAATAACTACGCTGAGCCCGTGCGTAGTGCTGGAAATTGACCCTGATTACCGACCCGCCGTAGCGAGCATCCTGCTCCTCAAGGTGGCCAGCCGCCGCCGCACCGAGCCGTCCATCACAGTGTCGCCCACCTTTACGATCACGCCGCCCAGAATTGCCGGGTTGATCGCGATGTGCGGCACCACGCGCTTCCCGAACAGCCGCGAAAGCTGCCGCACCAGTGCCTCCTTCTCCGGCTCGGCCGGCTCGCGAGCGACGGTGACGTTCGCGTGAACTCTGTCCTCCGACTCGTCGATGAGTGCCCGGTACTCCGACGCAATCGCCGGAATCACCATCTGACGCCGCTTCATTATCACGGTTTCGAGGAAACGGAGAAAGACCGGCGGAACCCGTTTGCCAAGCGCCTTCCCCAAGATCTCGATCTTGCGCGACGCCGCGAGCTTGGGGGATTCGAGAAAGGTCCTGAGGGTCCGATCTTCCTGCATCGCCGAAGCGATGGACGCGATGAGCGTTCCCCACTCCTCATCCTTCCCCTCTCTTTTCGCGAGGATCAGCAGCGTCTCGGCGTAATTGCGGCCGATGGTGGCGTCGTTCATCCGCGCTTCGTCTCGGTAACCGGGATCGACGCGAGAAAGCTCTCCACGATCTTCCGATTGGATTGATCGTCCAGATTCTTCTCGATGACCTTGCTGGCTCCGGCGATGGCAAGCTCGATAGCCTCGCGCCGCAGCTCCGCGATCGCGTTCTCCTTCTCCATCTCGATCTCGCGCCGCGCCCGCTCGAGCATCGCCTGCTGCTGCTGGTGCGTCTCCTCGATCATCTGGGCGCGGAGCTTGTCTCCGGTCTGGCGCCCCTCGACGATGATCTTCTGCGCCTCCACCCGAGCCGCCTCGATCCCCTTC
>DASZZU010000136.1:0-21536 GCA_035544855.1 Gemmatimonadaceae bacterium
CGAAACAGGCGTGATGCCAGGGGCAGCGGATTGTTTCACCGACAAGGACACCGTCGGCGAGAGGAGCGCTGTAATGAGTGCATTTTGCGCCAACCGCGAACCAGTTCGGCTCGACGTGAACGAGAAGCACCGGCTCTCCGAGCGCATGACCAGCGATCATCTGACCGGCGCCAACGCTGCTGGCCCTGACCCCCTTTGCGAGGTCGGGACCAGTCAGCGTATCGGAGTGCTCGCTCACTTCAGTCCGTCGAGAAGGCTTTGCGCCCGGTCGCGGTGCGCGACGAATGCCGGCGCGACCTTCGTCACCAGATCCTTGACCTGGGCATTCTGAATTGCGGGCAGAAGGGTATTCGTCACAGCGTCAATGACGGCGTTATGGAAATCGACCTCGTGCTGGAGAAATGCGCGATCGAATGCCTTGCCCTTGGCGGCGCGAAGTGATCTCATTGCTGCAATGTGTGCCCTGGCCAACGCGAAATCCTTCGGCGGCGTGGGAGTCACTTTCAGTGACTTCGCCAGCTCCCGACCCTGCGTTCTGACGTTACGATGATCGCGCACCAGCATTTTCCCAAAATCGCGCGCGGCTTTGGAGTGACCTTTGCTGATCGCGAGGGTGCCGGTCTCCATGTCATAGGTGTTGGCGGCATCGAAGATCGCCACGATCGTGGGATCGTCCAGCTTGGACGCAGCTCCCTGTGCGAGCGCGGTAGTTGGACCCGCAGATCCGAAAGCACCGATAAGCGCCGCCACAGTTGCAGCGGTGAGAATCCGGGTTTGCAATTGCATTACAAAAACCTCCAGTTTGGACACGATGATTAAAGAGCCCTTCTCAGTGGGAGGATATACTGACCCAAATAATAAGTCAAGGTTTGCTTGGACTTATTTGGGTTGGCGGCGTTATATTCAGGGCAGATGACTGATACCAGACGCCGGTCTCCATCACACCAGGACGCCACCCGCGGGCGCCTGTTGGCGCTTCTGCGCGAGGGAAAATGGACCGTCGACGATCTCGCCACGCGCCTCGGGCTCACCGACAACGCCGTCCGCTTTCACCTCGCGACCCTCGAGAGCGCTGGCACTGTCAGGAAAGAGGGAGTCCTGAGAAGACAGGGCGCGGGGAAGCCGGCAGACCTCTACGCCATCACTCCCGAGGCAGAGGATTCATTCTCGCGCGCCTACGCGCCCGTGCTCACCGCATGCGTGGCCGAGCTCCGGGAGACGATGTCGACCGCTCAGCTGGTCGCGTTTCTCAGGCGTGTTGGAAAGCGACTCGCCAAAGGCCTGCGCAATTCCTCGGGCTCACTTCCGCATCGAGTTACCGATGCGGCAGAGCTCCTGAACGCTCTGGGCGGCGTAACCACGGTCGAGAAATCAGGGAGCACCTTCCATATCATTGGCCGCGCATGTCCCCTGTCGCGGGCTGTCGAGGCGGATCACTGCGTTTGCGCCGCAGTCACGGCGCTGGTGGCGGAAGTGGTCGACGCAGACGTCGCGGAGCGCTGTGATCGCTCCGGACGTCCGCGATGCCACTTCGAGATATCGAGCCGAAAAGAGCCGCGAAAAGAGCCGGTAGGTCGCACGGTGGCGCGGCGATAGCCGGGAAGCTGACTGCTATTGGACGGTGATGCTCCCCGACATCGCCGCGCCATGAACGGCGCAGTGATAGTTGTAGGTTCCGGCTACGTCGAACGTCCGGCTGAACGTTCCCTGATCCTGAAGACCGGAGGTGATGCCGTCATCGAAGACTACGTTGTGTGACACACAGGTCATCCCGGAGTAGGAATCTCCGGTGCACGAGTTCCACGCCCACTGCACCGCCGTTCCATGCGACACGGTTTTGGACGCCGGGGTGAACACGTTATTCGTGACTGAAATTCCACCAACGGGTGGGGGAGTATTCACGCCAGGCGGGGGGCTCGTGCTGCCTCCGCCACTTCCGCCGCACCCGAAAAGGCAAGCGATTGCAACCGTCGTACAAACCTTCTTCAACATTCTCGTCTCCGTCCAGTGATTCATCGGAGACAGTATTCAAGCGCGCTAAGCCTCTCAAGGTTCTTCTTGGACGTTTGCGGCGGATTACTGCAAAGCGCCGGCGAGAGCATTCTCAGGCGCTGCGAACTTTCTGTCCTTGACTGCGCGCGCCGCTACGCCGCGTCGTGTATGGTCTTGAGCTCGATGATCTTGAGACGGCGGGTCATTGCAGGAAGCTTGAGGACAACTGTCTCGCCAACGCTCCTTCCGACGAGCGTTTTGCCAATGGGCGATGACATGCTGACGTGGCCCTCCTCGAACTCGACTGAGTCTCCGAAAACCAGACTGTAGTTCTCGCGCTCACCCGTCTTCTCGTCCTGTACGACTACCTGCGAGCCAAGACCGACCTTGTCGGCGGGGATCTGCGAGACGTCGATCTGCGACAGTTTGCTCAGTCGCTGACGCAGCTGGCCGAGTCTTGCCTGCACAAATTGCTGGCGCTCGAGCGCGGCCTTGTACTCGCTGTTCTCGCGCAGATCGCCCATCTCGACGGCTCTGCGAATCTCCTGCGGCAGCGTGATGCTCAGCTCGTGCTGAAGACGCTCGGCCTCTTCTCCAAGCTTTTTCTTGAGTTTTTCGATCATACAACCTGCGCCTATGCAGATAAGGCCAGCATGCCCAAAAAAAAAACCGAACGCCCGACCGTATTACCGGCCGGGCGCCGCACCTCCAAGCTAGGCAGTCAGGCGCGGAGAGGCAATCGCTACCGATGCTGCGGTAGCTTGGAATCGGTATGGTCGATCGCCGCCGGCGCCGCGGAGGATTTCTCGTACTCATCCCGCAATCGCTTCATCATCGCTTCGCGGCGATCGAACAGCCGCTTGAGCGGCCGCGCTTCGTGGCGCGCGAACGCGAATGAGGTCAGCAGCGGCAGCGCGACAGTCGAATCGAGATAGCACACCACCGCATCGGGCAGACGGTCCGGATCGATCTTGCCCCAGCTCACCGCCTCTGCGGGCGTCGCGCCAGAAAGCCCACCTGTGTCAGGGCGCGCGTCCGTAATCTGGAGGAAGTAATCGTGCCCTTTCTCGTCGATGCCGAGGACTTCCTGAATCTGCGGCTCGGTCTGAAGCATGAAATTCTTCGGGCTGCCGCCGCCGAGAATCATTACGCCGCTCTTTCCCCCACCCCGCTTGGCGTCCAGCACGATGGACGCTGTCTCGTTCACATCCTGGTTGGGATCCAGAACGAGCTTGTTTCCGTCGAGGGCGAGCGCGGCGATGTTCATTCCGATCGAGCTGTCGCCCGGTGAGGATGTATAGATCGGAACGCCGGATGCGTACGCCGCGGAAAGGAATGATTTCTGGCCGATGCCGAGCGCCTTTTCACGCTCTCGGACGTACTTGCCGCACAGATTGTGGAACTCGGCGCTCGACATCGCCCGCTGGAATTCCTTTCCGGTGATGATCTTCCGGAAGAATGCGTCGGTCGAGAGAAGAACGTCGTAGTCGAAGAAGATGTCGTAGATGCGGACGACGCCTTCTTCCCTGAGCACGACATCCGACTCCTGCGCGTTGCCGCGATGCATCGCGAGCCCGAGACCGAAATGCGTGTCGTGGTAGAGATTCGCGCCAGTGGAGATGATCCAGTCGACGAACCCCGCCTCGATGAGTGGGATGAGCGCCGACATGCCGAGCCCCGCCGGCGTGAGCGCGCCTGTGATCGAAAGGCCGACCGTTACGTCCACGCCGAGCATTTTTTCGGTAAGGAGCTGGCAGGCTTCACGAAGACGAGCGGCGTTGTAGGCGAGGTAGGTGCCTTCGATGAGATCCGCTACTGTCTCCTTTCCGTCGATCCGACGTGGATCGATGCGCTGTCCCTTGAGGAACCGGCTCGACTCGTGTGTTGTGTGCTGGACGCCGCGCTTCTCACGCTCTTCCGCGGCGAGCTTCTGTTCAGCCTTGGGTCCGGCAGCCGATGCCTTTCCGTGCCTTGATGACTTGAAGCCACCGCGGTCGCGGCCTTCACCGTTGCCTTTAGTGTTTTTTGCCATCTCGTAGTTTGTCTACCGTCTCCTCGATGTGTTTGCCGGCGGTCTTGCCCAGTGACTTGTAGGCGCTGACTATCGCCTGCACCGCCTCGGCGGGGTCATCCGTCACGAGCATGAGATCGAGATCGCCTCCCGAGATTTTCCCTTCGCTCAGCACCCGCGTCTGGAGCCAGCGCAACAAACCAGCCCAGTAATAGCGTCCGAAGAGGATGACGGGAAATCGATAGATCTTCCCCGTCTGAATCAGTGTGAGGGCTTCAAACAGCTCGTCGAGCGTACCGAATCCGCCCGGGAAGATAATGAACGCCACCGAGTACTTGATGAACATCGTCTTCCGGACGAAGAAATACCGGAAGTGGATGAGCGTGTCGACGTAGGGATTCGCACCCTGCTCGAACGGCAGCTCGATGTTGCAGCCGATCGAACGGCCGCCGCCAAGTTTTGCGCCCTTGTTGCCCGCTTCCATGATGCCAGGTCCCGCGCCGGTGATGATCCCGAAGCCGGCTTCGGCGAGCAGGCGGGCGGTCTCCACCGCCGCGTCGTAATGCGGATCGTCGGGACCGATGCGCGCCGACCCGAATATAGTGACTGCTTTATCGACCGATGCGAGAGTATCGAACCCCTCGATGAACTCTCCCATGATGCGCATGACGCGCCACGGATCGGTTCGCGTGAAATCGATTCGCGGGCCCGGCTGCTGAAGGAGCTTCTCGTCTTCAGTGACGAGGCTTGAGTCGCGGATCGCATCGTCGATGATGCGAGTCGCACCCGATATTCTTCCTTCTGCCTGTGAAGGCGGCGTTCTTCCAGCCTTGAGATGTCCTTCCTCGGTGCGCTCCTTCAGTCCCTGCAACGCCTGCTGCTCCGCCGAAGCCATGACTTGCGGATTAAGCTTCTTTCCGCCGGCGGTGCGCGCGCGCGTGGGCTTCCGCCCGCCTGGATTCGTCAAGACGGCTTTCGATTTATCTTCTTTCTTCTTCATTGTTGGCCGCTGTCGCGGGCTTCGGCGATCGGTATTCGGACGCCGACAGAAAACGATCCTGCCGGCTCTCTTCATTCGGAAACTAAAGTTGCGTGCGTCTGCAGGAAACCCGCCAGATGATGCTGCGCAGGTCGTGATGATCATAGCCGATGGCGTGCGACCGGATGTGCTCGCTCGCTCAATCGACCAGGGTCAGCTGCCGGCACTCGCGGCTCTCAGAGACGAGGGCTCGCTCTCCACCATTACCTCGGCGTTTCCCTCGGTGACCGGACCAGCGTACGCCCCGTTCATCATGGGAAGATATCCGGGCAGCGTTGGTTTGCCTGGACTGCGCTGGTACGACCGCTCGCGGCGGGTCGCGCGACTGTCCGGACATTCACGCAGCTATGTCGGCGCGGAGATGCGATTCGTGGACCGGGACATCGACAAAGCATCTCCCACCATCTTCGAGCTTGCCAAGCCGAGCATGGGCGCGTTGAGCGTGATCGCGCGCGGACTGCGGCGCGGCGAGCGAATCGGACGGAGCGCTGCCTTTATCGCGCGCGCGGCCGCCACGCACTTTCGTGGAGATGTCCCGGGGTGGCTTGCGATCGATCGCCGGGTCGGCGAGGAAGTCGCACGGCGGTTGCGCACCCGGCGAATGAGATTCGCGTTCGTCGCGCTCACCGGAATCGACAAGACGTCGCACGCGGCCGGCCAGGATGCGCCGATCGTCGGCGAGGCGATGCGGATCGTGGACGACACCGTCGCGCAGATCCGCTCCGACGCCGAGCGGGACGGCAGGTGGAACAAGATGCACCTCTGGGTGGGAAGCGATCACGGTCATTCGCCGGTGCGCGACCACGAAGATCTCACGGGGCTCCTGGCCGGGTGGGGATACACGACGCTCGCGCACCCGTGGGCTTTCAACGCTTCGGCCGACATCGCGGTGATGGTCAGCGGGAACGCTATGGCGCATTTGTATCTGAATCTCGACCAGCGAGCCCGACCGTGGTGGCCTGCGCTTGGAGAGAAATGGCGCGAGCTGGCGGAGGGTTTGCTCTCGCGCGAATCGGTCGATCTGATGATCCTGCCGACGAGCTCGTCATCGTGCGAGGTCCACTCGCGGAGCCGCGGGATGGCGAGATTGGTGTGGAGAGAGTCGGTCTACTCCTACACGCCCGAGAGTGGAGACCCTCTCGATATCGGACGGCAACAATCTCTGGACGATCGCGGGGCATACGACGCGACCATCGAGAGCGACTATCCCGATGCGCTGGTGCAGATCGCGCATCTCGCCGCTTCGCCTCGCAGCGGAGACATCATCCTTTCAGCCGCGAGAGACTGGGACTATCGCGCGAAGTACGAGCCGATTCCCCACGTCTCGTCGCATGGAGCGCTGCACCGTGAGCACATGCTGGTGCCGCTACTGCTCAACCGCCCGCCTTCACTCACGCCGCGACGCACAGTGGATGTGATGCCGAGCGCCTTGGCGGCGCTCGGCATTACGGCGCCGAAAACTCTGGATGGAGTGTCTTTCTTCTAGCTCGGGGGTGGTTGGCTATTGGATAGTGACGGTGCCGTGCATACCCGTTGTGGCCGTTCCGTGAATCGAGCAGTAGAAAGGATGGTTACCGGTAGCCGCAAACTGACGCTGGTTGGAACCACTAGTGTGTAGGGGAATATTGCCCGGATTACCCGTTCCAACCGCGAGAGCCGTCGCAGGATCGTCGAAGATCACGTTATGCCCGATTCCAGAATCGTTGGTCCATGTCACCGCGGTGTTGGCTGGAACCGACAACGTGGTCGTTCCGGCGGCGGTTACAAAGTTCGCCGACCCCATGCAGAACGTGTTGGCAGGACAGGTCGGCGGCGGTGGTGGAGGTGGAGGTGGAGGCGGGGTGCCTGTAGCGTCACCACCGCCACCACAGGAAGCAACACCGATCGCCAGAATCAGAGCACCAAACAAACCAGAAATCTTCCGCATCCTGCCTCCTCAAACTGAATCCAGTCGACGCTCACCGGCCGGCACAGTATCAACCGAACGCGGGCACGAATCTCTAAATAAGCGGTCGGTACACGGCGAGCGCAAAGCTGCCCCCGGCAAAGGCATGGTGGAGCCCGGTAGGCGCTACCGGCTTCAGCGTGAGCGTCTGCAGCATATCGGCTAGTGCTTCACCGTGCATGTGTACAGCCGCCAGTCCGAGTCGGAGGCAGCCACCGCCGCGATATACCCCGGACGCGGCGAAAAGAGCTTGTGAGTGAGGTTGTCGCGGGTGCTCGCGCTTTCCTGTCCGGACCAGACGCTCTTTCCTTCGGCCTTGAGGCGTGCTTCTCTCACAACCCACGATCTGAGGAAGCTCGCGTCGCGCTGTTCGGGTACAGTGGCGGCCAGGGTCCTGACCTCCTCTTCCGACATGAACCGCTGAGCGACGTCGAGCAGACGGCGGACCGGCCGCTCGTTCTCGACATCCACACCCACCGCTCTGTCCGGCGCGAATGCGAACAGCCCCAGCTCGGCGGAATGGGAGATGTTGAAGTTGATGTCGTGATCCACTAGCGAAGGCTTGCCCGCGCTTCCGTACTCGAATTTGAGCTTTTGCGGAGGCGTCCCGGTAAACCCCGACAGAAGGTCACGAAGGATTCCACGGGCCACGACGAAGCGCCGCGCAAGAACCGGCGGAAGGTTGTCGGCGCGCAGGCGCTCTTCAGCCGCAAGAGTGCGCGCCAGATCCGCGTAGCGCGCCTCCGTCACCTCGAGCGGCGCTACCCACACCTGCACTTCCTCCGTCATCAACTCAAGCGATTTCAACGATCTCTACCTCGGCGTTCCCACCAGAAAATGTCAGTCGCGCCACGCTCGGTGTGAGATTGAAGCGCTTCGGACCCGCGGCTCCCGGATTCACGAACAATCTTCCATCGAGCCTCGTCACCAGCGGCCGGTGCGTGTGACCGTAAACCACCACATCGGCATCATAGCGAGTCGCCAGTCGCGGCGGTGTTGGACTCCCTACTTCGTGCCCATGACTCACGTGGAGGCTCATACCGTCGACGTTCATCAGAATCTCCTCGACGAGCTCCGGGTCACCGGCCGGGTCGGTGTTGCCGAACACGGCCCGGACCGGCGCGATCAAGCGCAGCTCGTCGAGAATGCTCGATCCACCCACGTCCCCAGCGTGAAGAATCAGCTCCACTCCACGAAGGGCATCGTGAACCCCCGGTCTCAAAAGTCCGTGGGTGTCGGAAATGAGTCCGAGCAGGTGGGTAACGGGGTGTGCCATGGCCCTTTCTATATATTACGAGCGTAATGCCGTGGCTACGACTTGCGTTGAGACTCAGCCTCCGGGCAATACGCCGCCCGCGATTGGCGCTCAGTCTGATACGCATTACCTGGCGTTTCAGGGCCACGAGCTGGTACCGGCAGTTCCCCTTTCTTCCGTTGCCTGATCCCACGTATCTCCGCTGGCGGATGTACACCGCATATGGTGACTACGGCGCGGTACCTTCGGCTGCTGATGTCGAGCGTTACGCACGCTGGGCGAGCGGAAGCGAATGACGTTCGCAGTCGCTGAATCCATCGCGCTCGAGGGCCTGGTCAAGGCGCAGGTCTATGGCCTCGGCTTCGATCTCGTCGGGATCGCCACACTTGGCCCGATGGAGAGCGCGGAGGCATTCGACGCATGGATCGAGAAAGGCTACGCGGGCGAGATGGACTATCTGCCGCGGGGTGCGGCGAAGCGCCGCGACTCACGTCTGGCGTTTGGCGGTGCCACCAGCGCGATAGTCGTCGGACTCGATTATGGTGGCGGGGAGCCGAGCGGCCCGGTCGCGCGCTACGCGCGTGGTGACGATTACCACGACGTCATGACAGCAAGGCTGAACGAGCTGCATCGCTGGCTGCAGCTCGAGGTCGGCCGCCCGATTGCTGGAAAGGCCTACGTCGATACCGGCCCCATCCTCGAGCGTGATCTCGCGAGGCGCGCGGGGCTGGGCTGGTTCGGAAAGAACACGAATCTTGTGAACCCGCGTCTGGGATCGTTCTTCTTCATCGGGTCACTGCTGGTGGATCTGGATCTCGCTCCCGATTCACCGTTCGAGGCCGATCGTTGCGGAAGCTGCACGCGCTGTCTGGACGCGTGTCCAACGAACGCGTTCGTCGAGCCGCGCATATTGGACGCGAAGCGATGCATCTCGTATCTCACGATCGAATCGAAGGGAGAGATCCCTGGCGCGTTTCATGAGGCAATCGGATCGAACATTTATGGCTGCGACATCTGCCAGGACGTTTGTCCTTACAACATCAAGTTCGCGCGCGAGCTGCGCGAGCCCGCGTTCGCGTCACGAGATGCGATCCGCGACAAGGATCCGGAGACGCTCGCCCGTGATCTTGTCGCGATGGGCGACGAAGAGTTCCGCTCCGCCTTCAGGCGCTCGCCGATGAAGCGGGCCAAGCGGCGCGGGCTCGCCCGAAATGCGGCTGTGGTGCTCGGGAACATCGCACGTCGGCGAACGCAATGACGCGACAGTGGGAGCGCACAGAAGTGCAGAAGCAATTTCTGCTGCTAGCCGCTGGCGTACTCATGCTGGCTTCGATTGCGCCGTTCAAAAGCGCAGAGGCGCAGTCCAGCCCAAGCGTTGACGGGCGGACGAACGGCAGGCCGAACTATACACCGGCGGACGTGCGCTTTATGCAGGGTATGATCGCGCATCATGCGCAGGCGCTCGCGATGACCGCGCTCTTGCCTGAACGTACTACCCGCGCCGACATGCGCCTCCTGGCGCAGCGGATCGAGGTCTCGCAAAAAGACGAGATCGGCTTGATGAGGCATTGGCTCGAGAGGCGCAACGAGCCGGTTCCCCACGTCGACCCCGCGGGCGAACACCACGATACTGCCAGCCACTCGATGTCGATGTCCGGCATGTCCATGCCCGACATGTCCATGTCAAACATGATGATGCCCGGTATGTTGACTCCGCAGCAGCTTGGCGAGCTGGCGAAGGCGAGCGGACTCGAATTCGACCGGCTTTTCCTCCAGGACATGATCCGCCACCACGAAGGTGCACTCGTGATGGTGCGCGATCTCCTCGCCACTAACGGCGCCGCGCAGGAGTCCGAGGTATTTCAGTTCGCCTCCGACATCGACGCCGATCAGCGCGCCGAAATCATGCGGATGCGCGCGCTGCTCGCCGCGTCCCCTGGCGCAAGGCCGTGAGTATGAGCATCTCCTAGTCCGCACTCCGATAAGCCATCCGTCACTCCCCCCAGAGACCGCAATGAGAACCAGTAGAAATCGACCCACGCGCGCGACCGTGTTTTCCGCGCTCATTCTCTCGGCAACGCTGTGCGCCACCTCGTTGGCCGGTGCGCAAGCAGATAGCTCGGCCGGAAGTCACGCCGACCCGCGACTTTCGCTACGTCCGGGCTATACGGACGCCGCCGAGGCCGCGAGCAATCTCGTGCTCGTCGCGCATCGCCCGCGTCCCGATCGGTTCTTCGATCCGGCGGATCCCGGAAGCTTCGGCTTTCTGGAAGCCGATCTCGCCTTCAAGGACAACTACATTTTTCAGGGCGGGTTCAACGGCTTTCAGGTGTGGGACATCTCGAACCCAGCCAGCCCGACGCTTCGCACCTCGTACGTTTGCCCGGGCGGGCAAGGTGACCCCTCGGTCTATCGCAATCTCCTTTTCATATCGGTCGAGGAGACCCGCGGCCGCGTTGACTGCGGCACTCAGGGGGTAACCGATTCGGTGAGCGCCGACCGGTTTCGCGGCGTCCGCATCTTCGATATCAGCGATATCGATCATCCGAGGCAGGTCGCGGCCGTTCAAACCTGCCGCGGCTCTCACACTCATACGCTGGTGACAGATCCGAAGGATCCGGCAAACGTCTACATCTACGTTTCCGGCACCAGCAGTGTCCGCCCGAATGCCGAGCTCGCTGGCTGCTCCGGGGCGGCACCCGATCAGGATCCAAACACCTCGCTCTTCCGCATCGAGGTCATTCGCGTGCCCCTCGCTGCACCGCAGGATGCGAAGGTGATCAGCACACCGCGGATCTTTGCCGACGCGGCCGGCAACATCGCGGGCCTCTGGAAGGGAGGCAGTCACGGCGAGGGAACCCAAGAGACATCACAGACGAATCAGTGTCACGACATAACCGTCTACACAGCGATCGGACTGGCTGCGGGCGCCTGCTCCGGCAACGGACTATTGCTCGACGTTCGCGATCCGGCGAACCCGCGGCGAATCACCGAGGTGACCGATCCCAATTTCGCCTACTGGCACTCGGCCACCTTCAGCAACGACGGGAAGAAAGTTCTTTACAGCGATGAGTGGGGCGGCGGCATGGCTCCGCGTTGCCGCGCGACCGACCGACCGACATGGGGCGCTGATGCGATCTTTACGCTTGCTAACAACAAGCTCACTCCCGCTGGCTATTACAAACTCCCGGTGGCGCAGACCGCGGTCGAGAACTGTGTGGCCCACAATGGCTCGCTGATCCCGGTTCCTGGGCGCGACATCATGACTCAAGCCTGGTATCAGGGAGGTCTTTCGGTATTCGACTTCACCGATCCAGCGCATCCGAAGGAGATCGCCTATTTCGATCGCGGCCCGATGGATTCGACCAAGCTGATTTTGGGCGGATACTGGTCGACGTACTGGTACAACGGCCACATCTATGGCTCCGAGATCGACCGCGGGCTCGACGTGTTTCAGCTGAAGCCCAGCCAGTATCTGTCGCAGAATGAGATCGACGCGGCAAAGCTGATACACACCGATCTGTTGAATGTCCAGAATCAGCAGCCGATGGTATGGCCCGCGAGCTTCGTCGTGGCGCGTGCCTACCTCGACCAGCTCGTGCGCGACAACGGCATCCCTCGCTCGGCGTCGGCTCGTGTCGCTCGCGATCTCGACAGAGCGGAGAGGTTGACGGGTACGCGGCGACGTACTGCGTTGATCCAGCTCGCGACCCGGCTCGACCGCGACGCGCGGACTGCCGCTGATTCGGCGCGTGTGAGCGCGATGGCGGCCGCCGTGAGAGATCTTGCGAACTCGAAATCCTGACGCGGCGCTACAAAATTGCACGCGTTTCGTGCACGGCCATCCACATGGCGGCATCCCACGTCATCAGACGGTAGGCATCGTCGGCGGCCTCTTTCTGAGCAGAAGATTGGCGATGCCGCCAATCACCCCCACCGCGAGCGCCAGTCCGATCAGTCCCGGCGTCCACAATGCTGCGAGTCCCAGCGCCGCATCGAGCGAGTAGGTCCCGAAACCGATGAGCGCTACTCCCACCGCAGCGGTTGCGTAGAGGAGCGGCACCTCGACTCCGTTCGCCGACGCGAATAGTCCGTTCCGCAAGTGGACACTGATGGATGCGACAAGCATCACCGCGAGAACCCGCCGAACCACCCGATCCATCCGCTCGCGCGAGCGCGAGATTTCGCTGTTTGACCTCAGTCGGGGGTGTTACAACCGAGGATCTTGAGGGCGAGACACGCAGCGCCAAATCCATTGTCGATGTTCACGACGGCAACCCCAGGGCTGCAACTGGCAAGCATCGTGTTCAACGCGACCATTCCCCCTTGAGCCACGCCAGTTCCAATGGATGTCGGCACACCGATCACTGCCGCGCCAATCAGACCCGCCACGACCGCCGGCAGCGCGCCATCCATGCCTGCCACGACGATGCACACCCGAGTCGCAGCCAGCTCCGGGAGCACTGATTGCAGTCGATGGATTCCCGCCACTCCCACGTCGAAGTGAGTCGCGGTAGGGACACCCATCGCTTCGAGCGTGGTGGCAGCCTCGAGCGCTACCGGTATGTCCGCGGTACCTGCGGTGATTACCGGAACGACGGGCATGTCCCTCTTCTGGCGCGCATTCCGAACCGCCATCCGCGCCTCGGGATAGATCGTCGCCAGCTCGCTCAGCACCTGCATCTGATCCTCGCTCAGACGCGATGCGATTCGCAGCTCGCTCGTGCCCTCGAAGATCTGGCGCAAGTGCGCGCTCGTCTTTCCCGGGCCGTAGACGACCTCGGGAATTCCGGTGCGCGCCTCGCGATCGCGATCCCAACGGATCTGATTCATGACCCCACCAGAGGCAGCGAGAGGCTTCCGCTTTGCAATCCGCCGAGGTCGAGCGCGACGAATTTGAAACCGGCTTTCCTGCAGGCGCGACGCAGCTCCCCTCTCAGTGGATCGGTCACGACCCGCTCGAACATTTCGGCGGGAATCTCCAGCCGCACCACCGCTTCGTGCCAACGCGCGCGCGCAGGCCAAATGTCGTGCAGCCGCAGAAATTCCTCGACGGCCTCGATCTGTGAGAGGCGTTCCGGCGTCACCTCGGTGCCGACTGGAACTCTGCTCGCCAGACAGGGCGCTGCCGGCTTCTCGGCGTTGGAGAGATTCCACTTCCGCGCGAGCGCGCGCACGTCGGCTTTGGTGAATCCCGCATCGACCAGCGGGGCTACGACGCCCCGCTCGATCGCCGCCTGCAACCCGGGCCGGTGTTCGCCGAGGTCGTCTACGTGCGTTCCGACGAAGATCACTTCGTCCGAATTCCTGGTCGCTGCAAGCGCCTGGACTGTGTCGTAAAGGGCGCTCTTACAGTAATAGCAGCGGTCGCCGGCGTTATTTCGATATCCAGCGAGCTCCATTTCGTTTGTCTCCACCTCTTCGACCCGCGCGCCGATCTCATTCGCGATTCGGTGCGCGTCCGCGCGTTCGGCGGCGGCGAGCGATGGGCTGACGCCGAGGAGCGCGACTGTATCAACTCCAGCGCGCACTGAGGCCGCGAGGACAACCGTGGAGTCAATTCCGCCGGAGAAACAGACATAAGCCACGCGGTTTCGCGCGGCTGAGTGAACCGCATCGAGAAGCTTTTGCTCGAGCTCCAATTCACTTACCTCGGGGTGTGGCGTGCTTGCCATTCGAATCGCTGAGCGCGCTCAACACCTCGGACCGGATCTCCGCCAGTGGGCGCGACGTCTCTTCCGCGACTCGACGCAAGTCATCGAACTCGGGTTTCGCGCGCTTCGAGCCATCTGGCAGCGTCGCCACCTTCACTCGAATGTCTCTCCCATCGAAGCGAACCATCCTCGATTCACGGGCGAGCGCGCTCCGCACCACGTCGAAGGTCTTCACGCCTAGGGTCGTGAAGTGCAGGAATATCTTCTCCTCGAGCCGTGGGAGATCCGAAGCCCGCACGAGCGCTTCGACACGAGTGCCGAGCCGCCCTTTCTTCATCGTAGTGTGTAACAGCACGACATCCAGGGCGCCCTCGGCCCGCAACACATCCGCCGCGCCGGCGAGCTCCTCAGGCGACATGTCGTCGATGTCGGCGCTTAGCACGTGCATTTGCTCGGTGTGGACGTGTTCGTGATGATGGTGGTGATCGTGGTGATCAACCGCTGCTTCGCCAAGAATCATTCGCAGCGCATTCAGCTGTCCGTGAATGTCGCGGGTGCCGGCGCCGTATCCGCTCCGCAACGGGCTGTACTCGTGAGGCGGCGCACCCTTCGATAGAACTTTGAGCAGCGCCGCGCCGGTCGGGGTGGTGAGCTCGCCCGATCCCGGCGGACCGTGTCGGACGCTGAACCCTTCGAGCAAACGTATCGTGGCCGGAGCGGGCACGGGCAGGAGACCGTGCGCGGTCTTCACCGTGCCGTCCCCCAGCGAGACTTTGGTGTTATAGACGCGCTCGATGCCCAGCATCTCGACCCCCCAGATCGAGCCGACGATGTCCAGAATCGCATCGACTGCTCCGACTTCGTGCAGATGCAGTTCGTCGGGCGCAACACCGTGGATCGCGCTCTCTATCGCCGCAATCGCCTCGAACGCCGAGTGAGCCGAGCGCGCGACCTTTTCCGGAATCTTTACCGCATCGATCAGCCGATGGATCTCGGATACCGCCCTGCCGTGCGGCTGCGGAGGTATCTCGAAGTCCACCTTGATGCAGTGAACGTGGGAGCGCTGCACATCGGCGATACGAACCGCGACCCCAGACAGGCCCAGCGTTGATGGCAGTCGCTCGAGCCACGCTTTATCGAGTCCGACATCGACGAGAGCGCCGAGGAACATGTCGCCAGCGATGCCGCTGGCGGGGTCGAGGATCGCGACTTTCATGGATTGTGTGCCTGGGACCGACGCCCTGAGAAAATCAGGAAGTGGAAGACCGCCCTTCTAGTTAGTAAGGTAGCGCTTCCAAACGTGAGGGTGAATCGGTATGGGAGAAATCGAGAGGAGAGTTTCTGTCCGGAGAGGTACGACACTCGAAGATGTCGTCACGCACTGGAACAACTTCCGCCGGCTGGGTCGTTCGGCGGCCAAGCAGCGGGATCTCGTCAAAATCTGAAGTTGTTCCGATCCTGCGTTCGCCGCCAGCGTCCTAGAACGCGCGCTCGAGGCCGACGTACATGCGACGACCCATGCCCGGCAGGATACCTGGACCAGGATATTCACCAGTTCTCTTCGTGAAGTAGCGGGTATTCGCGAGGTTGTTGACGCCGAAGCTCAACTCCATTCGGCCGCCTAATCTGGCAGATCCCGACCAATCGAGCACTGTATACGCGGGAACGAAACCGGCAATTGCGTCGTCGATCGGCCGCATGCTGTTGTTGGCGTCGCCGAACGAGCTCGATGTGTGACTGGCCTGCAGAGTCGAGCTCACCGGGCCCACTCCATAGGTGAGACCGACGCGGGCGAGAACTCGTGGCGCCTGTTCGACCCTGTTTCCCTTGAATTGCCCGGAGACGTACCGTGCGTCGATGTACGCCAGGGATGTGAAGATGTCGAACGCGGTCTTCGCCGAATCTCCCGCGCGAGCGAGCGGATCCAGCTCGATGTAAGCTTCGGCGCCCTTGTGGACGCTATTCCCGATGTTCGCCGACTCGGAAAACGAACCAGTCGCATCAGTCGACGTGCGGGTGCCGATCCGGTCCCGGTAAGACAGATAGAATCCACTCAGGTCGAACTTGATGACGTCGCTCACGATGCCGCGCCACCCCAGATCGGCATTGTAGCCGCGCGCGGCGCGCAGGTTGGGATCGACGCGAACAATGCTTCCGAGAGGAACCAGCGAGGCGTAAAGGATGGGACGGTACGCGCCGGACACATTAGCGTAAATCTGCGTCGAGCCACTCGCGGCGTATTGAGCCCCGATGCCCATCAAGGGGTAAGAGTAGCTCCGCGGAGTGAAGACAGAATCGACATCCGTATATCCCCGCGACGTCGATCGGATGAATTCGTAACGGATGCCTGGAGTTATCGAGAAGCGATCGGTAACGCGAAAGAGGTCTTCCGCGAAAGCCGCGACGTTCGTAGTGCCGAAGGCGAGTGCACGCTCCCACGTCCCGCCGTACAGTTTCATGTCGAAATCACTGCCGGTGGAACCGGGGCCGCCCTCGAACCTGTCGAGCGTGCCCTTGAATAGCCGAACGCCCGTCGCCAGCGTGCTCTGCCTGCCGAACAGCCCGTGATCCAGACGAAGGCGGGTCTCGAGAGCTCCATTCCGGAATGTCTCGCTCTCGACTTCCCGAGGAACGAAAGTGCCGGTCTGTGGGTCGATCGCGTCCAGCGCCGCCGGCCCGCCGTCCTCGTTGCGCCACACCAGGTAGCGCTTGCTGTTCATGTAGGACAGGACGGTCTCGAGTCGCGCAGTCGGCGAGAAATCATATGTCGCTCGCAGAGCCGCGAGGTTCCACGGACTTGCCAACCAGTTTCTCGCGCGGAAGGAGGCCCGTGGATCGGAGGCGAACTGCTCGTCGGAGAGACCGCCCGGCATGTGGATGCGATTTCTGAACGCCGTGTACTCCAGTCCGAAGCGCAAGCGATCCGTAGCTGAATAAGTAGTACTGCCGTAAACGGCGGTCTGACGGGACTCTCCGTTCGGCCTCCAGCCGTCGTCATGGCGCACGTGCACGAATCCGTAGTATTTCCACCGGTTGGTCACGCCGCCGATGGAGTTGAAGGAGTTGAACAAGCCATAGCTTCCCGCTGTCTGCGCGGAGAAAACTGTCGGCTTGGGGAGGTTCGACCCATCCCTCACGACGTAGTTCACTGAGCCGCCGAACTGCGGACCAAACGCCAGCGACGCCGAGCCGCGCACGACCTCGATTCGGGAAAGCGCCTCGGAAGGCGGAGTGTAGTAGGTCTCGGGATAGCCGTAGAGATCCGCGGCGATGCCGATTCCATTCTGCCTCGTGTTGATCTCGACTGACTGAGTCGGATCCAGCCCGCGAAAGCCAACACCGTTGGATGGAAAGCCCGAGCCCTCGGTCTCCGAGAAGTGCGCGCCCGGAACACGCCCAAGAATCTGCCGCTCGATATCCTGTGCGACATTGGCGCGTAAGCTGTCCATCACCAGGACTTCAGTCTTCTTTCCGGCGTAAATCACGGATTCCTGAACATCCGGCAAATGTCCGATCACGTGCAGCGGCTTGTTTGCCCGGATGACTACGACTCCAACATCGGTCGCCTTTTGAGTCGTGTCAGGCTGCGGGTTCTGCCCTCCGAGTCCAGCGGGAAGCAGAATGGCGAATGAGGCTGCGAGGACCGAAACAGCCACGGTCAGTGTGCGAGGCGTTCTATCAATCACGGTACGATTTTTCGCTGAGCGTTTAACGGCTTGTGAGCCATGGTTCAATCCCGATAATTGTAGTCCCCATTCAATAAAGGTCAAGTCATTCGGAATTCTTCTTGCACCCCCGCCGCGCATGTCTCCACAGCGATACGATGTAGCGATTGTTGGCGGCGGCCCCGCTGGACTCTCTGCCGCGGTCTGGCTGGCGCGATACCTACATAAGGTAGTCGTGGTGGATTCCGGCGATCCGCGCAACTGGGAAACGCGCGGCATCAACGGCTACCTCGGTCATCACGGCATTCGCCCTCCCGAGCTGCGCGCCCTCGGCAGGGAGGAAGGGGCGAAGTTCGGTGTGGACTACGTGAGCGGAATCGTCGACGAGGCTATCAACGAGACCGGTGAGCTCTTCACGATCAGGCTTCGCGAAGAAACCGTCATAGAGGCGCAGCGCATTCTGCTGGCGATCGGAATCAAGGATGTCTGGCCCGACGTCCCCGGACTCGAGCGCTGTTACGGCGAGACCATTCACGTATGTCCCGATTGCAACGGCTACGAGACACGCGACAAGAAAACCGTCGTGGTCGGCAAGGGACGTAAGGCGGTAGGAATGGCGCTCGCACTCACCACTTGGACCAGCAAAATCGTGGTCTGCACCAACGGCGAGAAGCCGGACATGGAGCAGAAGCTGCTCGATCAGCTCAAGGCGCTGAACATTCCGCTGCTCGACCAGCCCATCAAATGCGTCGTGTCAAAGTCGAGCGAGATCAGCGGCATAGATCTCGAGGGTGGAATGTCACTCGATTGCGAGCGTCTCTACTTCGCGATCGGCCAGTATCCCGCCGACGATCTCGGCGCGCAGCTCGGATGCAAGCGCGACGAGATGGGCCGGCTCGTGATCGACGAGCGCAATCACACTTCGGTGAAGAATGTATACGCGGCGGGCGATATCGCGCCGGGCCCGCAAATAGCTATCGTTGCCGCGGCGAGCGGCGCCGTGGCTGCAATCGCAATCCATGCGTCGTTGCTGCCGGAGACGAGAATACTGCCGCCTACCACTTCAGCGTGATCGTCTGTGGCTTGCGCTTGCGTATGATCTGAAGTCTGACAGTTCGGTCGTCGGCGCTGCGGATCGCGCGGACCAGATCGTTCGGGTTATCGATCTTGATGCTGTCCGCCATCACCACTACATCGCCGCCGCGAAGTCCGGCGTCCCTCGCGATCGATCCCTCGACGACGTTGGCCACGAACACGCCTTCGGGCTTTACGCCGAGGACGTCGCTAAGGTCGTTGTTGAGTGCGGTGAATTCGGCGCCGGCAAATGGATAGACTCCGCGCCCAAGGCCCAGTGCCGGTACGAGAAGCGATGGGAGCCGACGTGGCGTCGAGACTTCCGTCCGGATTCTTACGCCAGACTGCTGGAGCTGGCCTCCTGCTGCCGACTCTGGGCTTCTCCGCAACAGTAATTGCTCCGTCGGCGACACCTGCACGACAATTCGCTGCTCCCAGCCTTCCGGGCGACGTCCCAGCACACCACGCACGAGACGAACTGATTCGTTGCGCCTGACCCGGAGCTCGAACGTAGCTCCAGGCTTGAGCCAATTGCTCAACTGGAGCGCGCCACCCCGCATGTCGTGCGAGTTGAACGTGAGGAGCACGTCTCCCGGAAGAACTCCGGCTTTTGAGGCGGGAGAGCCCGGCTCGACATTGCTGACGACCGGATACCGTTCGAAGAATGCAGCGCCACTCTCGTTGAATATCCCCTCATCCGAGAGCCGGACACCCAACCAGCCCGTCGGTGTCTCGACTGGAGGGGACTGGGACGAAGGCTCCGAAGATGACGTCTGCGCTCCCGCCGCTCCGGGGAACGCGAGCGACGCAACCAGTGCTGCTGCTGCTACCGGACCTCTTCTCATTGCCGACACCTGTTTCCTCTCACCTTGACCTAGAATCCCCTGAGCGCGAGCCCGACCGGCCGCGCTACCATCTGCTGCGTCGCAACGCGGGCGCCCATCGTCGCGAGATAGTATTGATTGATCACCGGATCGTGCGGTGCTGTTCGGAGTGCACTCTCCATCGCGTTTCCGACCTCGTCGAGCGCGGCGAGCCTGTCCTTATAGATTCGCGAGCTGTCAGCCGTGGTGGGGCCGGACGAATTCGCCGCGAGGAAAGCGGACGCGCGCTGATACTCGCCGAGCGCCCGCTCGAGAGTCGCTGATGCATCGTCGACCGAGGCGAAGCTATCGCCCATCGTCGAAATGGCCGGAGCGGTCGAGGCCGTCGAAGTCCCGGAAATGGTTGCCTGGCCGGGATTCTCACCCGGGTGACCCGAGCTCGGTAGTGCAATCGTCGTCCGACCGATGGCGATTCCCCCGACCAGCAAGAGCACTGCAGCAGCTGCCTGGATCCAGGGCTGGCCGGCAACCCACGAGCGCGACTGCGACTCGCGAATGAGTCCCTCCTCTCGCGCTCTGGCGGCGATCGTGCGCCATTCGTTGAGCGGCGCTGGCTGACGCGCGCGCTCGCTGGCGATGATCTGGTCGAGTTGGTCTTCAAACAGGTGCGACATGTTCCTTCCCCTTTCCCACTGGTATTGATTCGTCAACAAGGTGTGCCAGCAATCTTCTCAGTCTGGCCCGAGCCTTGAACAGTTGCGATTTCGATCCGCCCGGCGTAATTCCGAGCTCCACTCCGATCTCGCCGTGCGTATATCCCTCAATGTCATGAAGCACGAACACCGCTCTCGTCCCTGGCGACAATCTCGCCATCGCCTGCTCTATGGATTCCGCCAGGAAAGTCCTGTCCGTGTCCATCTCGATGAGCGCTGAGTCGTCTTCAATGTCGGTCTCCAGCTTCGCGAGCCGCCTGATCTTGCGCAACGCGTTGAGAGTGCGGTTGACCGCAATCCGATGAGCCCACGTTCCGAATTGCGAGTCCCCTCTGTAGCTCGGGAGCGCCCTGAAGATCTGCATCCAGACCTCCTGCGAGACGTCCGCGGCCAGCTCCGGATCTCCGCATAGCCTGCGTACGACCGCGTCGATGTGAGGCGCATGCTGCGACCAAAGCCGCTGCATGGCCCTTTCGTCGCCGGTTATCGCGCGCTTGAGGTCCAGCTGATCGAATGGCATCTCGGACACTTTCTTAGTCACACCCCATGTGTCTAAAGTTTCCTCTCAAAGACGGTGACCTTCGCCGGGGGGAATCGTTTGCAACTGTACGCCCTCGCCATACCGCGGAGCAGCAGCGTAAGCCCGGCCGGGTCGGAACTTCGGCTCCCGCGGAGGGTATAAATTAAGGTAGTCCAAGGAGTTAGCGTTGCTTAGAGTCATTCTCACCGCACTGACTGTGACACGCGCGGGCGACGGCCTGCCGGTCAAGTCACCGTCGGATGTCGGCATGTCCGGCAATCGCCTCGGCGCCATTGAGCGCGTAGTCGAGCGCGGAATCAAGGCCGGCGGGTACCCTGGGGCCTCGGTGGTGGTGGGCAGAAAGGGCGCAGCGGTGTTCGAGAAGGGCTTCGGAAAGCTCTCCTGGAGTGACAACAGTACCGCGGTGGATGCGCAGCACACGATCTACGACATCGCCTCTCTGAGCAAGGTCGTCGGGACCACTACGGCGATCATGATTCTCTACGACGAAAAGAAGATCGGGCTCGATGATCCCGTCGTGAACTACATCCCCACATTCAGCGGCGGCGACAAGGATAAGGTCACCATCCGCATGCTCCTGACGCACACCTCCGGGCTACCGGCGGGCCGCGACATATGGCGCATTGCGCAGACTCCACTCGAAGCGAGAGCGCTGGTTCTGGGCACGTCACTCGAGGGTCGCCCCGGCGCCCAGTACATCTACTCCGACCTTGGCGCCGACGTTCTCGGACTCCTGATCGAAGTCGTGTCCGGCGAGCCGCTGGACAAATTTCTCGAGCGCCGCGTCTTTGAGCCGCTTGGCATGAACGAGACGATGTACCGC
>DASZZU010000137.1:0-2936 GCA_035544855.1 Gemmatimonadaceae bacterium
CGCGACCAATTAGATACACACCCGTGCCCGTGATGAACGAGCCCGGATCACCGAGCAAGCGAAAGCCGGTCGCGGCAGTCCCGAGAAATCGGCTTGCCTGGGTTGCCGAATCCTGAAGCCTGTTGGCGACCCGCATGTCGATCGGTGCGACCAGAGCCGTGCCGAGTGTAAATGCGCCCAACAGGATTGCGTCTTTGCCCGTAAAAAGGGGCGACTTCGTCGAGATGGTGTCCTGAACCTGCGCTTGCGCGGTGACTGCCAGGGTCATGCAAACCAGCGCAATACGAAACGGCTTTAAGAACAAGAACGTCTCCCGTTGAACGTTGATGAAGGTTCTGTCTCGTTCCCAGAATGCAAATCTCTTACCCCTTGTAAATCATCCTTCGAATCGCGATATACTCGAATGCTGAACATCGACCTCGCCGGCAAGCGCGCACTGGTTGCCGGGGTCGCGGATGACGCCGGATTCGGGTTCGCGATCGCCAAATCTCTCGCCCAAGCGGGGGCTAACGTGTCCGTCGGGACCTGGCCCCCGGCCCTCAACATCTTCATGAACCTGATGGAGCGCGGCAAGATGGACGAGTCGCGAAAGTTATCCAGCGGACAGCTTCTCCAGTTCGAGAAGGTCTACCCGCTCGACGCGGAATACGACACCCTCGCCGACGCGCCCGAAGACATCCGGTCAAGCAAGCGCTACAAGGATACCGGCGACTTCAGCATCGACGGCCTGGCTCGCCGAATCGAGGCGGATTTCGGCCGAGACTCGCTCGACATTGTGATCCACTCTCTCGCCAACGGGCCGGAGGTTAAAAAGCCACTGCTCGAGACCAGCCGCCCGGGATATCTCACGGCTCTGAGCGTCAGCGCGTATTCGCTCGTGTCGATGGTTTCGCGGCTGGCGCCGCTGATGCGGAAGGGCGGGTCGTTCCTGTCACTCACCTATATGGCGAGCGAGCGCGTGATCCCCGGCTACGGCGGTGGCATGTCGTCGGCGAAAGCGGCGCTCGAGAGCGACACTCGGACACTTGCCTTCGAGGCCGGCCGCAAGTACGGTATTCGGGTCAACACCATCTCGGCCGGTCCCCTGGCGTCGCGCGCGGCGAGCGCGATAGGAATCATTGAGAAGATGGTGGAGTACTGCGCCCAGAATTCTCCGCTCACCGAACCGCTGCAAGCCGAGGAAGTGGGCAATGCCGCGGCATTTTTGTCGAGCCCGCTGGCGACGGGCATCACTGGCACCATTGTCTACGTCGACAAGGGCTACCACTCCATGGGGATGACGCTTCAGGATGTGTTCCCCCAAGGCTGAGGTAGCTTACGGGCTTTTTTTCGCCGCTGCAGCAGCTCTTTCTCGTTCGATCCTGCGTTTGATTTCCTGAAGCCGTTCCACGGGCATGCGCCCGGAGAGCTTCAGCATGTTGTGGGTAGCGACATCTCGCCAGCTGATCGTGGTCACCCCATTCACGACCTCCATCTGCGAGGGTGGTGCAGCCGCTGATGGTGAGACGGCGGGCGCGCCCACGGCTCTTTCTGCGCGCTGAGAATCCGGTGCGCTGACAACAGCAGCGTCGGCGCGCCTGGCGAGTGCTGTTGCTGCTGCTTTTCCCGCCAATCGACTTGGCTCCGATGAAGAAACACCGGTTACGACCACACCCTCCAGTTGAACGCTCACTAGCTCGGTGAGAGTGACCGTGTCACCCGGCGCTACTTCGTACAACGTGACATTCGCGCCGATTCGTCTCAGCGTACCGATCACTTTGAGAGGTAGTTGCTCGCTTGCTACGTCCATCGTGGTGACTTCCGCCACACGCGATGGGGCGGCTGCCTGTGGTGTCGCTGCCATGGCACCTACAATCTGTGATGGCGCAGCAGCGTACCCGCCGGTTGCCGCAGCTTCATTCCGTAAAGCCCGCTCGCGCCCGACAGCGCTGGGCTGAGCCGCGCCACTAGTTGATTTGCCGGAGAAGTCCGCGTCAGCTGTTGGTTTGCCGGAGAAGGTCGCTCGCGAGGAGATCGCGCTCGGTGACGTCGTAATCGGAGTTGTTGGCTGTATTTTGTGGACGCCCGCCTTGTGCTCGCTATCTCTGACCACCACCAGACCGCCCACTGCGACAACGAGTACCGCTGCTGCCGCGCGCCACACTGCTCGATTGTGCCATTTGACCGGAGGTGCTGCCGGCACGACGCCACGCGGTAAGTGATCCAGCGCGGTCAGTATGCGAGAAGAAGCCGCGATGAAACCCCGTGCCTCCGCAACGGCCGCCGCGCACTGCCGACATTCCGCAAGGTGCGCTTCCACCCGCGCGGCTTCGTCGGCGCCCAAAGCACCGTCCAGCCACGAATGAATCGTTCCTTCGTCAAGATGCTGCATTCTTCTCTCTCTCTTCTCGACTCTTCTTCAAAGCTTCGTAGCTCTCCACCAGCCGGCGGCGTGCGCGCGACAGCGTGGTTCCCACTGATCCGGGAGATAGCTGCAACGCTTCAGCGATCTCGTTGTAGTCCAGGCCTTCCTCACGCATTAGAAGCGCGAGCCGGTCTCGTTCGGCGAGAGCATCAACTGCCTTACGCGCCATCGCCGCTTCCTGCGCGCGCTCGATGGTCGTCTCCTCGGGCTCGACCATCGTCTCGCATTCCTCTTCCGCCAGCAGTGCCAGATGCTTTCGGCGTCTCATATCCTTCCTCGCTTCGTCCCGCACGAGATTCGTCGCCACCGCGAAGAGCCACGCGCGCTCGTTCTGTATCGAAGTCTGCCTGAGAGCGCGCACAAATGTCTCCTGCGCGACTTCCTCCGCCCAGTCGCGATCTCCCAAACGCCGCGTCAGATATCTCACCAATGCGGCGTTGTACGTTCGGAAGAGTCGCTCGACGTCGGTCACTCGATTACCAGCGGTCCTTTATCAAAGTCATGTCGCGATCGGTGAGACGCTCTTCTCCCG
>DASZZU010000138.1:0-4034 GCA_035544855.1 Gemmatimonadaceae bacterium
TCGTGGTAGCGGCGATTGCCACTGCCAGGGCGATGACTTTGAACATGATTACTCCTCCAATTGGTTTGACCTTGCAGCCCGCGCCGGCCGCGGGGAAATTGTCTGCGGTTTAACGGTTGAATGATACCGGAACAAGCTGTCATCATCATTACATGAAACTGTCATAACGGTCTTAGGGACTCCCTTCGACGCCTGGGGATGTAAATTGGCCCTCATGCGAGTTCTTCTGGTGGAAGACGACCCGGGCCTGGCCGCCATCATCAAGACGGGTTTCGCGGAGCACGGTGTTCAGGTGGTGACGGTGCCCAGCTACGCCGAGGGGAAGATGAAGGCCACGCTCGGCAGCTTCGACGTGCTCATCCTCGATGTGATGCTGCCGGGAGGGAATGGATTCGATCTCTGTCGCGAGCTCAGAGCGCGCGAAATCGGAACGCCAATTCTCATGCTCACCGCGCGCGACACCGTCGACGACCGGGTGGCGGGACTCGAGGTGGGTGCGGACGATTACCTGACCAAGCCGTTCGCGTTCCGTGAGCTGCTGGCGCGAGTGCGGGCGTTGGGAAGAAGGCGCGGAGCTCCACTCCCGGAGACCCTGCACGTTGCCGATCTCGAAGTCGATCTGGAGGCGCACAGGGTGCGGCGCGCCGGCAAATCCATAGAGCTCACTGCCAAGGAATTCTCGCTGCTCGAGTTTTTTGTCCTGCACCCAGGTCAGGTCGTCGATCGCGCGGCGATTACCGCCCATGTGTGGGATGAGAACCACGACCCCTTCACGAACGTGCTCGAGGTGCTGGTGAGGCGCCTGCGGCGGAAGATCGACGACGATTACCCAACCAAGTTGATTCAGACTGTGAGAGGCGCCGGATACCGCCTTGGTGACTGAGGCACACTCCTCGCGCGGGGGCATCCAGCGCCTGGTGCGCCTGCGCCTGCGCCTCACAATCTGGTACGTAGCGACGTTTGGCCTCATCATCCTGCTTCTCGGTGCGGGCCTTTTCGCAGTGATCCGGTATCAGCTCTCGCAGCAGCTCGACGCTTCGCTTCGCAGCGCCACACAGGAGCTGGTCCGCGCGGCCAGAATCAGGGAGGTCGAGGCCGCGTCAGCGCGAGGCCGCGTCATCGATGCGGTCGACGAGCTGAACATACCCGACCGGACTCTGTATCTCCTCGATTCACACGGAATCCCGGTGAAGCCGGACACCGCCAGCGACTGGATTGGAAGCGCTGCTCGACAGGCCGCCAAGGTGGGACAGATAACCGTTCAGCGCGATATTCCCGGTGAGGAGACCTTGAGGCTCCACGCCCTGCGCTTCAGGCTCGCCTCGGGCCACACGCTCGTCGCGGTCGCTGTTGCCGACCAGGTCGAGCTGGAAGACCGCTACGCCGATCTCATCGCCGCTTTTGCGGCCGCGGCTTTCGCGGCTCTCGTCCTCGTGGCTGCGGGGGGATTTTTGCTCGTGCGCAAATCCACCGCGCCAATCGAGCGGTCCGTGATATTCATGCGACGCTTCATGGCCGACGCCGCCCACGAACTGAGAACGCCGATCACCGTGCTCCGAACACGCGCGGAAGTCGCCCTTCAACAGCCCAGAGATGCCGCCCACTACGTGTCGGCGTTGAACAGTGTCGAAGCGGAAGCGCACCGGCTCGGCGGAATCGTGGATAGCCTCCTTGTCCTGGCGCGCGCAGACTCGGGTGAACGGCAGATCGAGCGCGAACGCTTCTTCCTCGACGACGTGGCGATCGATGCCGCCGGGGCCGCACGCATTGTCGCCCGACAAAAAGGTGTCGAGGTGACCGTGGAAGAATTTGAGGAGGCGCCCGTCATTGGTGATCCGTCGCTTATCCGCCAGCTGATCATGATTCTTCTCGACAACGCCGTGAAGTTCTCTGACCGTGGCGGCGAAGTTCGAGTGCGCGTGTCCATGCGGCAGAACGCGCCGACGTTCGTCGTCGAGGACACTGGCATCGGGATCAAGCGGGAGGAGCTGTCCCGCGTATTTCAGAGATTTTTCCGTGGCGAGACCGCCCGGAGCAGAACCGATGGCGCCGGACTCGGGCTTTCCATCGCAAGCTGGATCGCTCGAGAACACGGCGCGGAGATCTCGCTGACTTCGGAGCCCGGACACGGGACCAGGGTTGTAGTAACTTTCCCGCGTGTGGTGGCTGGAGTGTCATCCTAGCGACAGGTCATTCGTCTAGAGTTTGTAGACAATTTTTTTCCGCCGGAGTTCATCAAGCGAGGCAAGTGCAAGCTCCAAACTTACGTCGTCTCGCACGATACCGATGGCCGCTGTTGATCACGTTGGGAGTAGTAGTGACAGCGGCTTTTTCGTTATCGCCCGTCGTAGACCTCGCGCAGCGTCACGCATCCGCTGCCGCAAGCCTGAAGACCCCATTCCTCTACGCCATCCTTGCGCCCGCGTCGAATATCCTCGATACGCTCACGCTGCTCTCGCCCGCGCAATACTGGGCCACCTTTGCGCTCTGCGCAGTTGTTTTTTTCGCGCCGGGGATCGTCCGCGATTTGCGGCGGCCGCGCGGATTCAACCTTCTGAGCACGATTATTTCGTGTCTGCGCTTCATCGGCGGAACGGTCGCGATAGTTGGAATCATGCTCGTGGTCAGCAGGCCAATGGCCTCGCTGAGTCTCAGGGATCCGGACCTCATCGCGGTGGATTTTCACAGCCATACGGCAGCATCGCATGACGGACGCCCAGACTTTGATGCAGAGAGAAATCGCGAATGGCACCAGAGCTCCGGATTCGACGCGGCGTACATCACCGATCACCGGACATTCGATGGAGCACTCAGTGCGTCTGAACGGAACCCGTCATTGGCTGGCGACGGGATGACGCTTCTTCCGGGAGTCGAGCTTCGGGACGACGGCGAACATCCGATACTGCTTGGAGCGAACCCCAGACGAATGAAAATCGCGTCGCCCGACTGGCAAGGAGCGGTGGTAGAGGCTGATGGCGGACCGGTTCCACCAATCCTCCTTCTCACGATTCCGGGTAACATCGTTCGCGTTCCGGTCAACGAGTATTCGGGCGCGATCCGTCTGGCCGGGATCGAAGGCTCGGACGGCTCGCCTCGCGGCATGGCGCAGACCGCCAGAGACAGAAAGGGCATCCTCGCGCTAGCCGACAAGCTGCACCTCGCCATTGTTGCCGGATCGGACAATCATGGATGGGGACGAGCAGCGCCGGCGTGGAGCGTGTTGCGCATACCTGGATGGCGTCTCATGACTCCGGCGTCGCTCGACATCGCAATTCGTCGAACGATCCTCGCGCGCGCGCCCGGTACGACAGAGGTGATTGCTCGCCGAACAGTTGGGTCGCCATCGGGGCGACTTGAGGCAGCGACCAGCGGCGTTGCGGTCGGTTTGTTGATGCTCCGGACGATGAATCTGCGCGAGCGGCTTTCCTGGATCCTGTGGAGCTGGGCCGGCGGCCTTCTTTCATTGATCCGTGCGCGAAGAACCCGCAGACAGCTTCGCATTCGAGTCAGAGAAACGATGAGGAAGAGAGTGCCGCGTCCGCTCATCGATGCGGCGGCCGCCGTGCGGGTCGCGCCGTGACGAGCGCCGAGCCTGACACTTCCGCGCGCCTCTACGGGGTTCGGGAGTGGTTCAGGAAACTGCTCACCTATTGGACGCTCACCGCGATCGTCTCGGCGATCGCGCTCCTCATATTTGCCGATATCGGGGAGGATGTCGCGGAGAAATCGACCGGACCCTTCGACAACGCCGTGCGGGCATGGTTCGTATCCCACCAGAATCCGACGGTCTACAAGATCGCCTATGTAATAACCTGGGTCGGCTCACCGACGGTGATGGTCCTCGTAGCAATCTCGGCAGGTGCGTGGTTCTATCATCGTCACGGCCGGAGCAGAGCAGGGGTGATCGTTGCCGCGCCCGCGGCAGGCGGGCTTTTGTCGGGCGTTATGAAGCTGCTCTACGGTCGCGCGCGCCCAGCAGGAGCCGCGCTGGTCAAAGAGCAGACCTTCGCTTTTCCGAGCGGCCACGCAGCAAC
>DASZZU010000139.1:0-13526 GCA_035544855.1 Gemmatimonadaceae bacterium
ATCACTCACGCCTTTTCTGCCATGCGTGTCCCTGCGCTTCGTAGGCCGGTGCTCCTGTGTGCTCATAAATGACGCCGCCAACACCCTCGTAGAAGAAATCGTATATATCCGTGACGGCACCCACGCCCACTTTCACAGCACCCCTGACACCCCCTACGAAAGCAGCCGGGGCTTCCTTCATCCCTCGCAGATAGTCACCAAAGACGCCTTCCCCACGCGGATCTCTTCCATTAACCGGATCCCCACCGCAGAACGCATACAAATTGGACGAGTCGCGGTAGCCCAGTGGATCAGGGGAGAGAACTGTTCGATCCGATGCAACTCCCGGCCAAAGCCGCGCCGAAGCTCTATGCAGTGCACGACTTAGCGGCGTCACTTCCGGTCGCGTGAGTGGCCTTAAAAAGTCCGAACACCAGACGCGAGTTTCGGACAAAGTCGCGATCAGCCTGGGCGCGGGAAGCGCGTTCTCGAGCGCGCGATGCAGTGATGGAGTCGTGTCGATCGACGAGCTCTCGATCGCCTCGAGGATCTGATATCGATCGAGATTCTTAGGCTGCAGCGGAGTGTCAGGCAGCTCGATCGATGCGAACGCTGAACAGCTCACGAGGATTGTGATCAGCACGCAGAGCAGCCAAGCTTTTCTTTTAGCCGCCATCTCGTGGTGACTCTACGGGAAAGCAGCTAAAGAGAGAAGCAGCGAGGACGCGGCAGGCGCCGGAGCTGCGTCAGCATGTCGCAGCGGAGGCGCTTGCCGCGTCCTTGCGGCTGGAGGCGGCCTAAAAAAAGAAGAAGAGGAGGAGGCAGCGCGCTGGAGCTGCGTCAGCATGTCGCAGCGGAAGCGCGTTGCCTCCTCCTCGCGCGGGGCGGGCGGTGGAATGAGAGAGCTCCGAGGCCCGAGCTCGCTGCTCCTCGGCCGTCGCTACATTCATCACAAAGCGTCGATCGGCGGCGGGGTCAAGGCGGCTGGGTGGTGGAGGCCTTGACGCCGTCGCCGACTCGGCGCTATTCGTCGCAAGCGACGGCCGAGGAGCAGTGAGCGGAGTAGCAGCGAAGGGTTTTTTCTTCCATTTCCTCTTGATGAATGGATGTTTTTTCTTTTCGTGCCTGGACAGCAGCTGGGCCGCCGGCGCTGGGGGTTGGGCGGGGGAAGCGCCGGACCGCGGAGCGCGGCGAGGAGAGAGCGAGGGGGCGCGGGCGGGTGGGAAGCGAACGCTCGCCGCGCGGAGCGGTTCGCGCGATAGCGCGACGGCGCGGCGGGACTCGGCAGGATGTTGACTATCGACCGGGTCGGGCGGGCGGACCTGGCAGACGCGCTGCCCGAGTCCGCCTAATACCGCGCTGTGCGGCGCGGCCGGCGTACTCGCGATGAACGAGCGACCCGGCAGACGGCGAGGCCGTGTCCGCTCAGCGCTGTATTAGGCGGCCCCACTTGCCCAACTCGTGGCGAAGAAGGATCAGGGCGGTGGAGAACCTTCGTACGCGCGGAACGATCTTCGGCGTGCCCCGCGCGCCCACGCAGAACGTGCAAGCTACGGGCGAGCGGGTGGAGGGGACGATCTCGCGCCGGTGTAGCGCGGCGCGACGCTTGCGCGCGCTGAGCTGACACCTCACGAAAAAGGATCGTTGCAAGCGGCGTGTCGCGCGTCAGGATCGCGCGGAAGAGAGTCAGTGGATTTGTTCTTTCTTTTCTAAAGAAGAAGAGTCTTCAGAAAGAACAGGAGAGACCGGATCCTCATCGCTGCTCTCGATGGCTGATCGCATCTTCGCTCCAGGATGAGTGATCGAGTGGATTTCCTTGAGCTTCCGGATCGAGACGTGTGTATAGAGCTCCGTCGATTTGATGTTCTCGTGTCCCAGCATCACCTGCACCCAGCGGATGTCGGCTCCTCCTTCGAGCATCAGCGTGGCCACCGAGTGGCGGAACAGATGACACGAGCCGCTTTTCGGAATGCCTGAGGATTTCACGTAGTCGTGAACGAGTGATGAGACCGTGTTGAGCCCCATCGACTCGCCACGATGACTGAGGAAGAGAGCGCCTGAATCGGGCTCCTGGACAAGACCCGGCCGGACGTCGGCGAGATACTTCTGCACCCAGGCAATGGCTCGCTCGCCGATCGGGATGAGACGATCCTTCCTCCCCTTCCCCTGGCGCACCATGACCGTACCGCGCTCGGCGTCAACGTCGAAGACGCCGAGATGGATGATCTCCATGCGACGCAGACCAGTGGAGTAGAGAACCTCGAGGATCGTCCGATCGCGGATGCCTAACGGTTCACTGATACTCGGCTGATTGATGACGAGATCGGCTTCATGGGCCGTGAGGATGTGTTTCGGAAGTCGCTTCTCGGTTTTGGGGATGTCGATCTCGGTTGCGGGGTTGTAAAGAACGTAGCTCTCGCGCGTGAGCCAGCGGAACAGGCCGATGATGGCGTGGAGTCGGTGCTGCTGAGCGCGCACGCCGAGCGGCTTCCCGTTCGGCTGCCGGTAATGGAAGTTGTAGCGCTGATAACGCAGGATCATCGGCCGCGTGATGTCGGAGACACGTGTGACCGCCCGTTCCTCGCACCAGACGAGGAAGACGAAGAGATTGTGCTCGAGGTTCTTGATCGTGTACCAGGAGAAGCCGCGCACCTCGAGCGCGTCGAGATACGCGCGCACTAGAGGCGAGAGCGCCAGCGGATCGCCGCTCTCGCCGAGCTCCGGCCGCTCTTTCTTTAGCCGCCGTTTTTTTCGTGGCGTCATGAGCGCCTCCGCTGCATCGCCCGCAGCACGCGCAACGACTCGCCGCCGGCAACGAATGCTTTCGAGCGGTCTTTGCCGTTGCCGCCCTCAGTACGACGCTGCAGTACGTACGTTCGCGTCTTCTTCCGCTCGTCCCGGAGTAGTGCATCCAGCGACGTTTCGACCGCGGAGTCGCTGGAAGTGGCTTCCACGTTTGGCTTGGAGGCCATTTCAATTACCCGAACACCCCCCGACTTGGCCCCGACCACGGGCCGACCGGCCCCCGACTTCTCTTCTCGCAAGGCCGACCACTCCCGCTGCAGCCCCGACTTCTTTTCGTCGTACCCGCTCAAAGTCGTGACGTCGATGAGACCGGCGAGGAACGTCGACCGCTCGTTTCCTTTGCCGCTGTAGAGAAGCTCGTAGACGAAGCTCTGCCCTCGCCCTCCACGATGCACGAGCAGATACTCGAGCTCTTCGAGGCGGTGCAGATGGATCTTGAGCTGCGTGTCTCCCCAACTGCAGAAGTCGCGCACCGCCTTGCGCGAGAAGTGATAGTCGGCACGCGTCACCCGCTGCCTGCTGCATTCGGCCGAGACCATCGCATCGACGAGTCGCAGCAGCGTCCGCGTCTGCGGTGGCAGCTCGTCGAGTGACCGGCCGAGCACTTCATGCGCGAGCTCGTTGGCCATGGCGATGTCAGCGATGCTGACCTCGATGTACTCGACCCTCTCGGCTCCCTCGCCGGCTGACTTCCGCGGCCGCTGATACTGATGGAGGAGCGCGATCGATTTGATGAGCGTCAGATATTTCATGTGATCGCGCCTGGTGCGCGTCCGGCCGTCGAGGAAGGTCAGCTCGCGCGCGTAGGGATTCACGACGTGCACCGGGCGAAGAAGCCGCTGCGCGTTCTGATGCGCGCGGCGGATCCGCTCGGCTTCCTTCTTCCCGAGCAGACCTTCGAGCGTCTGCGCTTCCCGCTGCAGTTTGTGAATGGCCCGCGTCTGCTCGCGGTCCTCGTCGACCGTGAGCACGATGCATCGATTGAGCAGCTCTTCGTCGATGTCGATCTTCGTCGTCGTGAGAATGATCATCACCGGCCCTTCAATGTGGTACTCCTGCGTCACCAGCTTTCCCGTCTGCGGATCTTTCCCAGTCGAAGCAATCGTCAGTTCCCCTTCCGACTGCAGGAGCTTGAGCGCATAGCTTGCCTGTTCAACTCCCTCCTCTTCGCTGATCGCCAGGATCTTGTGTTTCAGCGAAGTCTCGGTGATGTAGAACAGCGCCTTCCCCGTCATCGCCGAGTAACGGACGCGTTCATCTTTGGGCATGAGCGCGAGCAGCGCGTCCATCAGCGCGGTCTTCCCGGCCGCCGACGATGATTGGATGATGATGGCCAGCGGATTATCGAGCTTCCGCGAGACGGCCGCCAGATACGCAACGAGCTTGTTGGTCCGCTCGCCAACGAGCCCGCACCGGTCGAAGGCGTCGATGATTTTTTGCAGCAGATCCGGCGATTGCAGCAGATGCATCGCCTCGGCATGCTCCTCGGTCGTCAGCACGACCGGCTGCGCCTTCGGAGCGAGTGCCTTCTCGATTTCTTTCTCACGGAGGATCTCGAGCGTCTTGAGCAGTTGCCCGACGTCGTTGTGCACGATCTCCTCGCGCACGCCGATCTCCGCCGCGGCCGCTTTCTCGAACGTCGTGCGCTGCCGAGCGATCGCCAGATCGAACGTGTCCATGAAGACCCGCTCGTCGAGGCCTTCGCGGCTCACCATCACGTTGATCTTCAGCGAGTCGTAGCTCGTGTTCTTCTTGAGCCCGCGGATGCGATAGCGGCGATCGCCGAAGGTCAGCGTCACCTCTTCATTCGTGATCTGCACCGGGACCTCGCGCGGCAGCTCGGGCGTGGGCGTCACATCAACGCTGAGCTCTACGGGATCAGCAGCTAAGGAAAGAGCAGGAGCGGTCTCGCCAGGAGTGTCAGACTCACTTTCTATCGGAAGAGAAGGAGTTGTAATGGTCGCGTGCTCTCTGTCAGCCTCCGTTTCAAGTGCGGGTTCCTGAGTCGGTGCGATCACCTTCGCACCGTTGCCGATCCACTCGGCTGATCGGATCACGACACCGAGCGACTTCTCCGCGGGCGTCACCTTCAGCGCGTACTCATTCGCGTCCATCGAGTGCGGGAACTTGATCCGTGAACATCGGATCCCGGCGGCCATAAGTTTCTCCCCGAGCTTCTCTGCGGCGCGATCACCCGCTTCGTCGCGATCATAGGCAATCAGAACGTGCTCGGTTTCGTATTTGCGGAACGCGTCCAGGTGATCGCGGCTGAAGCCCTCGACTCCGTAGCTCGAAGTCACGTTGCGATACCCGGCGCACCAGAACGTCATCGCATCGATGAGCGCCTCGCAGAGAATGATCTCTTTCGATTCGCGCAATGCTTCGAAGTTCCACACGCTGCGATGCGGGCCAGGAAGATAGAGATGATGCGCAAGGCCAGGAGTGAGCCGCTGCGTGATCTTGCGCCCGTAGATCTCTGACACCCTTCCCTCTTCATCGAAGATCGGGATCATCAGACAGCCGTTGAAGTGCTCGTGACCCGAGGACCGGAGGATGCCGATGTTCTGCAGCCGCGACCGTATCGCCTGCCCTTCCTTCCGGCTCATGGCCGGCAGCCGCAGGCCGAGCGTTCGATTCGAGAAGCCCAGGCGGAACTGAGTCACCAACTCAGTCGAGACCAGGCCGCGCTTCTCGAGATACTTCGACGCTTCCGGCGAGCGCTTCAGCTCCTCGTGGCAGTAATCGATGTAAGCCTGCCGGAGCTCGTCATCATCCATCTCGAGTGTGAGCGGTGATCCGAGCTTCGGCACATCACTTCGTTTCTTCAACACGAGCCCATCGACCGGCGACGCAACGAAGAACCGCGTCGACAGCAGCTCGTACGCGTGACGGAACGACACCCCCTCGACCTTCCGTAGCCAGGCGAAGACATCGCCGCCCGTCTGACACGCTCCGAGACAGTGCCAGAGGTTCTTCTCGGGCGAGATCACGAGGCTCGGCGTATCGTCCTGGTGAAAAGGACATTTCCCGATCAGATCCTTCGCCCCGTGCGGCTTGAGCTCCACGCCATACGCCCGCACGAGCTCCTCGATCCGCACCTCGTGCTTCACTCGCTCGACTTCTTCCTGGGGGATACGCGCCATCTCGGCCTCCGATCAAAAACCTGTCAAGAGGAAAGACAGGCTCCATATGTAGTACTTTGTGCTTATACCTACTGTAAGCGTATAGTACTTACATGTCAAAGGTGCTAACCGGCCTGCAGCGGGAAGCGGTCTTACACTCGCTGGCGATGGTTGTCTTCGGAGAGATTCTCAAGCGGCTCCGCCAGGAGCGGAACCTGTCTCAGCAGGAGCTGGCCGACCTGGTCGGCGTTCACGTCCGCCAGGTCTCGAAGTACGAGATGGGCACGTCGCTCCCGACGCTCGATCGTATTCGCCGCATGGCCGAGGTTCTCGACGTCTCCGCCGACGAGCTGGTCTTCGGATCCTCCAAGCGAAAGAAAGCCTCCTCGGAGGCCTTCAAGAACCCGATTCTGGCCGCCCGCCTCCGTACGCTCGAACAGATGGCCACCCGTGACGAGCTTCGCTCCGTCATGGATCTGCTCGACGCCTTCATCGCCAAAAAGCAGATCGATCAGATTTCCCGCGGACGCGGCAGTAGCAGGAACGCCTAAAGCGTGCGCGTCTGCAGAGTTCGGATCGAGAACTTTCGTTCAATAAAGGAAGTCGATTTCACGCCAGGCACTTATTGCGTCCTCATCGGCGAGAACAACGCTGGGAAGTCGAACATCCTGCGGGCGCTCAACCTCATCCTCGGTGAGAGCTGGCCGAGTGAACGAAGCTTCAGCGACGAAGATTTTCACGACCAAGACACGACGAAAGACATTGTCATTCAGGTCTACTTCGATGAGGTCATCCCGCAAAACCAAAACGGCTTGGCCATGGAAGTCGCAGGATTTCAGCTCTGCTGCAAGGCGTATAAGAAACGAACTGGTTCGAAGGCTCAGGGGACGCTCCACACCGACTACAACTGCATCAATCGCGACGGGAAGGTCCTCAAGTTTCCGCCGCAACCTTTCAAGAAAGGCGAGAAGCCATCCGGCTATTGGCCCGATTTGCGCGTCTCAGCAGCTCTTCGAGAACAGATTCCACTGATCTACATCGATGTGCTCCGTGAATACGACCGCCAAAACCCCGGCAACAGGTGGTCTGTACTTAGGAAGCTATTCAACGAAGTGAATACAGAGTTTCTGACAAGCAAAGAGCAGATCACTGTGACGCTTCCTGACGGATCAAAGCGGAAGATGACGCGGAAGGAAGCGTTCGAGCAGTCGGTGACCGAGGCATATCAGTTCCTGCGAACGTCGAGTTTCCAGGAGATCGAGAAGAAGCTCGCCGAAAACGTCATCGAACAGATGGGGATTGGGTCAGGTGAGGGTGAGATCCTGCTTCGTTTCGCAACGCACGATCCAACACATGTCTTCAAAACCCTTCAACTTTATGTCGAGCAGCTCGGCATCACGAGTCCGGCCGGAGAAGTCGGCGCAGGCCTGCAGAGTGCCATCGTCGTCGGGATCTTCCGGACATACGAGCAGTTCAAAAGAGAAGGCGCTCTCTTCGCCATCGAAGAACCGGAAGTCTTTCTACATCCTCAGAAAGCCCGTTACTTCGAGAGCGTGCTCCAATCGATTGCCGACAGCGGCAACCAGGTCATTCTTACGACTCACTCCCCTGTCTTCGTGCGCATTCATCAACCCGAGTCGGTCATCATCATCCGGCGCAACATCGCCCGTGGGACCTGGACAACACAGACGACGAAGGTTGCCATCGCTGAAGATGATCGCAGGGCGCTGCGGCTTCTCACGGAGTTCGACGCTCAACGGAATGAGCTGTTCTTCGCAAGAAAAGTTCTTCTTGTCGAAGGAGCGACTGAGAAGATTGCACTACCTTTAGCACTCAAGGCTCTCGGTCATGACATCAACCAGCTAGGGATTTCAGTGGTTGAGTGCGGAGGCAAGACGAAGCTTCCGCTTTTCGTCAAAGTTGCGAAGGCATTGGAGATTCCATACATCGTTTTAGCTGACACCGACATCAGAGTCATCCCGGCAGAAGCCGACGATAAAAAGCGGAAAGCGATCGAGGAAGACAACCGTAAACACGAACGGTGGAACAAGGACTTAGAGGACACGACGGATTCCGGTCACCTATTCTGGATGACGCCATCTTTCGAGCATGAGCTCGGCCTGCCAATGAAAGAATCAGACAAGCTCGATCGCGCTCTGGAGAAGTTTGCTGTGATCACCAAAAGCGATTTGCCGACGTCGCTCATCGCTCCGATCGAAGCACTGATGAAGCTCTGAGCAGCCCCTCCACTTTCCCCACACACTCCTCGGCCTCTTTCATCACCTCGTGCTCCCACAACCGCAGCACCTTCCACCCCATCGCCTCGAGCTCGCCCGTGCGCCGCGCGTCGCGCTCCTGATTCCGCCGACGCTTCTCCGACCAGTAGATGGTGTTCGACGACGGGGCCCGGCCGTCGCCGCAATGCGGGCAGCTGTGCCAGAAGCAGCCGTCGATGAAGATCGCGACTCTGGCCCGCGAGAAAACGATGTCGGGCTTGCCTGGAAGCTTCGAGTGCAGCCGGTATCCGCGCAGTCCGCAGAGCCACAGAAGCTTCCGCAACTTGACCTCGGGCTTGGTGTCCCGCGAACGGATCCGGGACATGTTGTAGGAGCGTGTTGGCTTGTCGTGAACGTCCATGAAAGGGCCTGACTCTACCCAATGTAGAACATCTTCCTTCGATCCGGAGTTGCCCTTACACTGCTCTGGAATGACTCCCACAGTTCTCGAGATCTGCGCTGGCGGTGGCGGCCAGGCAATCGGCCTCGAAGCAGCCGGCTTTGAGCATGCCGCCGCTCTCGAGATCGACCCGCACGCCTGCGCGACGCTTCGTCTCAACCGCCCCGGCTGGAACGTCATCGAAGGCGATGTCCGCCACTTCGACGGCCGCCCCTATCGCGGCTCGGTCGATCTCCTGGCGGGAGGTGTTCCCTGTCCCCCGTTTTCGATCGCCGGCAAGCAGCTGGGCAGTGATGACGAGCGTGATCTGTTCCCCGAAGCCCTGCGCCTGGCCAAAGAGATTCAGCCGCGCGCCGTGATGCTCGAGAACGTTCCCGGCTTTGCCTCGGAGAAGTTCAAGAACTACCGCACGGCGCTCGTTGCAAAGTTCCGCCGGCTGGGCTATGTCGTCGACTACAAGATCCTCAACGCCTGCGAGTTCGGGGTTCCGCAGCTCCGGCCGCGCTGCATTCTCGTGGCCATGAAGAAAGAAGACATGGATCTCTTCCGCTGGCCCGCGGGAACCGATGAGCAGCGCACGGTCAGCGGCACGATCGCGGATCTGATCGCCTCGAACGGATGGAAGGGCGCCAGCGCCTGGAAGCAGCGGGCCAACGGCATCGCTCCGACCATCGTCGGCGGATCCAAAAAGCATGGCGGCCCCGATCTCGGCCCCACGCGCGCCCGTCAGCAGTGGGCCACCCTAGGCGTCGACGGCATCGGCATCGCCGACGAGCCGCCGGCCAAAGATTTCCCGAAAGACGCGATGCCCAAGATCACCGTCCGCATGGTCGCGCGCATCCAGGGATTTCCTGACAGCTGGCAGTTCGCCGGCCGCAAGACGGCCAGCTACCGCCAGGTCGGCAACGCCTTTCCCCCTCCCGTCGCCGAAGCCGTCGGCCGCTCCATCCTCTCGGCCTTCGCCGGTCTCTACGAGACGCCCTTCGATCGTGAGCAGCAGCGGATCTTCGAAAGCGTAGAAGCGGCTATCCTGTAGCGCATGCCGAAGAAGACTGCCGAACCGAAGAAGCCTGCTGAACCGCGACCCAAGAAGAAAGGTTCCCGGAAGAAAGTTCTGGAGTTCCTTTTGGCCAACGTTGGTCAGGTAGTGACTTCTGATGAGATTCGCGAAGCGTCAGGCAATGTTTCGGAGTGGGGTCGCCGGTTGCGCGAACTGCGCGACGAAGAAGGCTGGCAGATCCTCTCGCATCGTGATCGCGCCACGCTCAAGCCAGACGAGTACATCCTGGAGACAACAGTACGCAAGCCGGCCTTCGCCCGTACGATGTCAAAAGAGCTGCGGGCCCTGATCCTCGAGCGCAACGGCTATACCTGCCAGATGTGCGGACTCGCCGCCGGCGATGCCGATCCCTACAACCCGGAACGGACCATCCGTCTCACCATCGGTCACATCATCGAGAAAGACAAAGGCGGCAAGGACGAGCCCAACAACCTCCGCGCCGTCTGCAGCAACTGCAACGAAGGTCTACAGAACATCGCCCCGCCCAAGCCCGACCGGCTTCAGCTCCTCACGTACGTTCGCAAAGCGCACCGTGACGATCAGAGGGCTGTGCTCGAGTGGCTGCTGACGAAGTTCAAGAAGTAAGTTCACCAAATCCTATTCCTCAGACCTCGGAGTGACGACTAAGCGAACATTTCAACGGCTCCACGTAAAACATCGCCACGCTGGGCCACCGTTGATATAGCGAGGATGTGCTGCAGCTGCATCTTTGCAACCAATCCCAACCGATAATCTTCTAACCTGATCGCAGCTCGGTATGGAACAGCTACCTCGTCACAAACCGAATCAGTAGGATTTGTCACCACGGAAAGTAGTCGTTGCTTCAGTGCTACAAACTGCCGTTTCACAGGTGCTTTTTTGCATGTCGCAAACAGCTCGCTGTCGGACTCCTCGTTTCGTAGTGCTCTGAGTGCGAGAAGGCTTGAGACAAAAAGTAAGAGCGGCGTTTGATTGTTCACTTCTTCTTGGTTGGCCATTTGGCTTTCAGGCGGAGACAACGCGAAAGCCAGTTTCAAAACCTCAAAGGCCTTACTCAGATCTTTCTCACCAATGTCCGCGGATGCCAGCAACGACTTGCAAAAGAAAATGCCGACGCTACTGCTAAAGCAGTTGTACAGATGTTCAACATCAGAGGAGGAATGATCACACTTGCGCTGATGTCTTTCCAGCTGCTGCAGCGCCGCTTGAAAGAACGGGCGTGCTTCTGCATCTTCCTGCATCAGCGCTATCAACCAGATTCCGTCCGAAAGGTTTAGCCACCCGACAACCTTCGGATCAACGTCCGGAGACTTGAGTTGATCGGGAAGCCGCTTCAAACGAGACTGAAGCTTCCGCATCTCCGTCTGCTGGAGACTCGCCCGCAGCGTCATCGTCACGGTTCAATCCAGTTCGCAATCGTGTTTCCTATCCAGCGACCGGTTTTGCCTCCCAGCCATCCCCCACCGAGAGCGCCAGCGGCGCCCGTCGCTACTGCACCGGGACCTGCTGGTAGTCCAAGAAAGCCGGCGAGTCCACCTCCACCAACTGCGCCGATGTAGGTTCCTCCTTCTTCTGCTGCCACACCGAGCGCTGCGTGGATAACATTCGCGTTCATCAGAGTTGAGCTTGTTGCAAACGAAGGTTCTAATCGCCTGTAGTCACCAATCACTTTAGAAAAGAGCTCGTCTTGCACTTCCGCGGCGTGCAATTCGGAAGCGTCCATTGCGACTGATAGGACAATTCCAGCGACAGCGACAGTCTTCATGGCGCGTCGAGCAACAAGACGGCGAGCCTGTCGAGCAACAGCAATCTCTGATTCGCCTGTCGCCCGGATGAATTCAATGTCAGCGAACTCAACGCCAGCCTGCTCAAGCCGTCGAGTAACCCCTCGGACATTGTTGCCCGAGCCAGCCTTACCGATATACCGCTTGATTCCTCCTTGACGCTCAAGCGCGGCAAGCATCTCAGACTCGTGCGGTAGGCCAGAGCCTTCTATGAGTTCTCGGGTTTTAGCAATATTTGCTTCAAGACGCTCTGCTTTCGTGAGCGTCGGTGCCCTCGAAACAGACTTCGAATTTACGAAATACTTGCTATCCCAAAGCTCAATCGTCTTAGTCGCCTTGTTATAAGTGATGATGTCGGCGCCCTCTTCGAAGACACCTTTTCCGGTCGTCAAAGGCCCTTCTAAGATCGTGCGTCCGTTACTAGCCAACAACCGTTCTAGAGCACGCTCACCAAACCGCCCCTTCAATCCCCGTGATGAGTTTGCGATCTCACTGATCACGTTCATCTGGGATCGAGTCAACTGACCGCTGGGGTCTCGCCCGTTAACCGGATCCCCACCAGCGAACGAGTACAAGTTGCTGCTGTCTCCGTACCCCAATGGATCTGGGGAGAGAACTGTTCGATCCGATGCAACTTCCGGCCAAAGTCTCGCCGAAGCTCTATGCAATGCTCGACTTAGCGGCGTCACTTCCGGTCGCGTGAGTGGCTTTAAAAAGTCCGAACCCCAGACGCGAGTTTCCGACAAAGTCGCGACCGGCCTGGATGCGGGAAGTGCGCTCTCGAGCGCGCGATGCAGGGATGGAGTCGTATCGATCGATGCGGTCTCGATCGTTTCGAGAAGCTCGTAGCGGTTGGGCTCCCGTACCTGCAGCGGAGTGTCAGGCCGCTCGATCGATGCGAACGCTGAGCTGCCCACGAGGATCGTGAGCAGCACGCAGAGCAGCCAGGCTTTCCTTTTAGCCGCCATCTCGTGGTGACTCTACGGGAAAGCGGCTAAAGAGAGAAGAGAGCGAGGACGCGGCAGGCGCCGGAGCTGCGTCAGCATGTCGCAGCGCAGGCGCTTGCCGCGGCCTGGCGCGCGGGTGGGCGGCGGGAAGCAGCCAAAAAAAGAAGAGAGGAGGAGGCAACGCGCTGGAGCTGCGTCAGCATGTCGCAGCGGAGGCGCGTTACCTCCTCCTCGCGCGGGTGGGCGGTGGAATGAGAGAGCTCCGAGGCCAGAGCTCGCTGCTCCTCGGCCGTCGCTACATTCATCACAGAGCGTCGATCGGCGGCGGGGTCAAGGCGGCTGGGCGGCGGAGGCCTTGACCCCGCCGCTGATCGGCGCTATTCGTCGCAAGCGACGGCCGAGGAGCAGGGAGCGGAGTAGCAGAGAAGGGTTTTGGTCTTTTTCCTTTTCCTCTGGATGATGGATGTTTTTTCTTTTCGTGCCTGGACAGCAGCGGCGCCGCCGGCGCTGGGGGATGGGCGGGGGAAGCGCCGGACCGCGGAGCGCGGCGAGGAGAGAGCGAGGGGGCGGGGGCGGGGGGAAGCGAACGCTCGCCGCGCGGAGCGGTTCGCGCGAGGAGCGCGACGGCGCAGCGGGAACTCGGCAGCATGTTGACTATCGAGAGGGGTCGGGCGGGCGGACCTGGCAGACGCGCGGAATGAGTCCGCCTAATACCGCGCTGTGCGGCGCGGCCGGCGTACTCGCGATGAGCGAACGATCCGGCAGACTGCGAGGCCGTGTCCGCTCAGCGCTGTATTAGGCGGCCCCACTTGCGCAACTCGTGGAGCACGAGGATCAGGGCGGGGGAGAACGTGAGGACGAGTCTGAACGACATTCGCCCACGCGGAACTTGCAAGCTACGGGCGGGCGGGTGGAGGGGGACGAGCTCGCGCTGCGGCAGCGCGGCGCGCCGCTTGCGCGCGCTGAGCTGACACATCACGCAAAAGGACCCCTGCAAGCGGCGTGTCGCGCGTCAGGATCGCGCTGTGCGCATGGGGCTTACGTTGTCGCCGACTCGATTGCGATCGCGAGGTGTTCCGGATCGGATGCTTTGAAGTTCAGTTTCTCGAAGCCGATGACGCGTCCGATGCGATCTTTGATCAGAATGACTTCTTCGGCCGTTTCTTCGCAGACC
>DASZZU010000140.1:0-5344 GCA_035544855.1 Gemmatimonadaceae bacterium
GGGATTCTGCGGGGCACGACTACTCAGTAGCGGAACGAATGCTCACGGAAGTGCAACTGAACGGGCGGGAGTTGTCAGAAGCGTAGACGCCAGTTGGTCAGTTCACTACGCCCTGACTTATCCCGGCTGCGTCTGGAGCAACTGCTTGTGCCACAACGCCCCGTATTGAAGTCATGGCGTCGTTAACTGACAACTGAGATCTGTGCTACTGATAACTCCCGCCCGTTCAGTTGCCTTCCGTCCTGGCGTCGGCCGGAGCGACAGCTCCAAAGAGTCCTACTTGAGGATCGCCTTGGCGATGGTCTGGAGCTGCATGTTCGAGGTGCCCTCGTAGATGGCGCCGATCTTGGCGTCACGATAGAACTTCTCCACCGGATAGTCCTTGGTGTAGCCGTAGCCTCCGAACAGCTCGACGCAAAGCGAAGTCACACGCTCACAGACCTGGGACGAGAACAGCTTTGCCATCGCGCCTTCGCGCGCGATGTCCTTTCCCGCATCCTTGAGCCGTGCCGCGTTGTAGACCATGAGCCGCGCCGCCTCGAGCTCCGTCGCCGCCTGCGCAAGCTGGAACTGGACTCCCTGGAATTCGGCCAGCGCCTTTCCGAACTGCTGCCGCTCGCTCACGTACTTGATCGTCGCGTTGAGCGCTCCCTGCGCGACTCCGATCATCTGCGCACCGATTCCGATGCGACCCTCGTTCAAGGTGTTGATCGCGATCTTGTAGCCCTGACCGACAGGACCCAGGACGTTTTCTTCGGGAACTTCACAGTCATCGAGCAAAAGCTCGACGGTGCTCGAAGCGCGGATGCCGAGCTTGTCTTCCTTTTTGCCGACCGAGAGTCCCTTGAAGCCGCGCTCGATGATGAAGGCGGTGATCCCGCGATAGCCCGCGGACGGGTCGGTGTTCGCGAAGACGACGAACACTCCAGCTTCCGCGCCGTTGGTGATCCACAGCTTCTGCCCTCTCAGCACCCAGCGAGCGCCGCGCTTTTCGGCGCGCGTGGCGAGGCCGAATGCATCGGAGCCGGACCCCGATTCCGACAGCGCATAAGCACCGACCACTTCGGAAGTCAGCATCGGCAGGTATTTCGCCTTCTGCGCTTCGCTGCCGTACTGGCTGATGGGGTAATTCACGAGCGTGTTCTGGACATCGCAGACGATCGCGGCGGCCGCGTCGACCTTGCTGATCTCCTCCACGGCGAGCGTCACCATGAAGAGCGTCCCACCAGCTCCTCCGTACTGTTCGGGAACTTCGATCCCCATGAGGCCCAGCCCGAAGTATTTCGGCAGCAGCGCGGGGTCAATCTTTCCCGCCTTCTCCATTTCCATCACGCGCGGTCGAACTTCCGCCTCGGCGAATCCCGCGACGGCGTCGCGGAACATGATCTCTTCTTCGGAGAGAAGAGTCAGGGCCAACGGCGAAGAGCTCGTGTCAGTTTGCATTCGCGCCGATCCCGGCCCGCTCGAGAACGACCTCTGCCAGCTTCTCGTGAAGTCCGAACGCTGGTGTCACGCTGAAGCTGACATGCGGAAATGCGCGCGCGACATCGGCGACCATGCGCGGGATGTCCGATGTCGAGTGACGGCCGGGCGAGAGCATGTACGGAAAAACGGTGACATCAGTAGCACCGCCCTGGACGCAACTCGAGAATCCGGCGGCGATGTCCGGGTCGGCGAGCTCCATGTGCGCGTAACGCACGACGACGTCTGATCCCGCCATTGTCTGGATGAGGTCCGCCATGGAGCGCAGCATGTCATTGGCTTCGCGCTTCTGCGACCCGTGATCTACTATGAGGATTCCCTTCATCCTCTGCAAAATGGCGTGACGGGCGGTCGTGGACTAGTGCGCGGCTTCGTCCAGAGCGGTTCCGCGGTGCCAGGTCGGCTGCGCAAGGCCGTCGGCATCCTCGTAGAAATCGATTTTGCCGGGGGCGTAGGTCTTGGTGAGCAAAATGATCTGACCCGTATGCATCGCGAAGTGCTCGACGACGTGATAAACCGCTCCGAGCACAGTCGTCTCACGACCCTGAATCACGATTGACCGCTCGAGATCCTTTGCGGTAAGACCGGCCAAAACGGAATCGGCCTGGCGGAGAACCGCCTCCAGGTTGTTGAGGAGAGTCGAGGCGTCCGCTCCATTCTTCTGCTCGAACTCGGCGGCCCGGTAACGGGAGATGGATTGTCCTCCGACTCCGCCCAGAATCCACTCGGTGACGTTGCCCGCAAGATGGACGAGCAGATTTCCGATGCTGTTGGAGCTTTCGTTCGGTCGGGCCCAGACCGCAGCCTTGGGAAGCGCATTGACGCAGTGGCGGAGCTTGATCGGGTACTCCTTGGTCAGCCAGTAGCGAGAGCGCGAAAGGAAGATCTCGGGAACGGCCACTACGCCGTCCTGGTCTCGGCTGCGGCTAGAGTATCACGGAAAACCTCCAGCGCGAGCTCGACCTTTCCGAATGGCGCCGACACCTGCACGCCCTGTACGTGCGGACGAACACGCTCGAGCATCTCTCTCGCGATCGCAATTCCCTCGGCGACACCGTGTTCCTTTGACTTCGCGCTCGCTGCGCGCATACGATCGATGATCTGCGGCGGAACGACGACACCTGGCACTTCGTTGGCGAGGAATTCCGCGTTACGCAGAGACACGAGCGGCCAGATCCCGGCGACGATGGGAATCCGGGTGTGCTCGATGGTGCCGAGGAACCTCTCGAGCTGGCTCACGTCGAACACCGGCTGAGTGATCGCGTATTCAGCCCCGGCTTCGACCTTCCACTCGAACCGCTTCAGCTCCTGCGCCGGATCGAGAGCCGCCGGATTCACGCCGACGCCGATAGTGAATTTCGTCGGCGCACCGATGGCATTGCCGCCGGGATCCAGACCGTGATTCAGCTGGCTCACCAGATTGGTCAGGCCGATCGCGTCGATGTCGAACACGGCCGTCGCGTTGGGATAGGGCCCCATCTTGGGCGGGTCGCCGGTGATGAGGAGAAGATTGCGGAGGCCCACGGCGGCTGCGCCCAAAAGGTCGCTCAGCATGCCGAGCAGATTGCGATCGCGGCAGCAGTAGTGAATGACCGTCTCGATTCCAACCTGCTGCTCGATCAACACACTCGTCAGCAAAGCACCCATGCGGCTCTGCGCCCGCGGGCCATCCGGCACGTTCACCGCATCAACTCCCGCATCGCGAAGTGCAGCTGTGTCACGCAACATCTTCGACGCATCGACTCCGCGTGGTGGGACGATCTCCACCGACGTCACGAACTCTCCCCGCGCGATCTTGGCGCCCCACTTGGATCGCTCCGCCAAGGGAACCGGCTGGACTCCTGGATCCTCGGGCGGCAGATCGGGATGCTCGTGCCTACGCTCCTTCATCGGAACTCGCGCCTGGCGCGGCGAGAGTGGACGCACTCCTTCCACCATCGCGGCGATGTGCTCAGGCGTCGTTCCGCAGCAGCCACCTACGATCTTCGCTCCGGCCTGCACGAGATGGTGGGCATAGGTCGCCATGTACTCCGGACTCGCCATGTACATGCTGCGCCCGCTCACGTCGCGCGGCATTCCGGCGTTCGGCTGCGCGCTCAGTTTTCTGCGCGTCACCGGCACCATCTTCTCGATCGCGTCGAGAATTATCTGTGGCCCGACGGAGCAGTTGAGACCGATCACGTCGGCGCCAAAGGCGTCGAGCGATTGGGCGAGATCTTCGACCGTCACTCCGTACGGGGTGTGACAATCCGACCCGATCGTCATCTGCGCGATGACGGGAATGTTCGGATCGACTTCGCGCGCGGCGAGGATCCCCTGCTCGATCTCGTGCAGATCGGCGAAGGTCTCGAGAATGAACACGTCGCAGCCGCCGTCCTTGAGCGCCTGGAGCTGTTCGCGGAACGCGGCGCGCGCTTCCTCGAGACTCGTGGGGCCGAGCGGCTCGAGGCGAACACCGAGCGGTCCGACGGCTCCAGCGACGAGCAGATCGTCTTCCGCGACCTCGCGCGCGAGCTTCGCGGCGGCGCGGTTTATCTCCGCGACCTGCGATTCGAGTCCGTACTGCGCCAGCTTGATCCGGTTCGCGCCAAAGGTGTTGGTCTCCAGAACTTCGGCGCCTGCCTTTCTGTATGCCTTGTGTACGTCGCGCACGAGATCCGGCGAGCGCAGGTTGAGCTCGTCGTAGCACTGATTGATGAACACGCCCTTGTTGTACAGCTGGGTGCCCATCGCGCCATCGAAGACGATGACCTGAAGCGGGTCCAGCAGTCGCGCGATCAGCGGATTGTCAGGCAACTGCGACCTCTGCTTCCGTGGCGGCACCAGACGCGGAGCCGCGCACGGCGTAGTACTTCGCTTCGGGATGGTGAATTACCACCGCGGCCGTCGACTGTTCCGGGAGAAGCTGGAACGCTTCGGTAAGCTCCATGCCAAGCGCTTCCTTCGCGGGAAGGAGCTTGAACACGGTTGCGTGGTCGTCGAGGTCAGGACACGCGCCGTAGCCCCACGAGTAGCGCTTTCCGCTCGGAACGCCCAGCTCCTTCTGGATCCGGCGATGCGACCATTCGGCCACCGCTTCCGCCGCTTCGACGGAGAGCCCGTGCGAGTAGAAAGCTTCGCTGTACTCGTTTTTCGACTGGAGCTCCTCGAATCTCTTCGTCGCTTCGTTGCCGACAGTGACCACTTGCAAGGGCACGACATCGACGTCGCCCGAATCGACGCTGCGGATGTAATCGGCGAGACACAGACGCTCGCGTCCCACCATCCGTGGAAAATGGAAGCGCGCGATCTCTCGCAGCGATCCACCATCGCTCGAGTAAGCGGCGGGATCGTAGATGATCACGTCGTTCCCCTGCGATTGAGCAGGGAAATATCCGTACACGACCTGAGGCTTGATCCAGCCTTTTTTCTTTGAGTCCTTCTTGAGGCGCTCGAGCACCGGCTCGAATTCCTTTTTCACCGTCGAGTGGTATTGCTCCCCCGATCCTCGCGCGCCCCACTGAAGCCGGTAAAGCTCGTCGAGATCGAGCAGGTCAAAGACTTCGTCGATGGGCACGTCGCGAATCACCCGCGTCCCCCAGAATGGCGGTGACGGAAGGGGGTTGTTCGCAGCCACTTCGCTGCGCTCCCCCGCGGCATCGCCGACGGCGATGTCCTTTCCAACCGCCGTGCGCAGGAACACGTCGTTCCGTGCATCGTCGAGGTTTTTAACTACGAACAGTCCGCGCTTCTTCGGATCCTGGAGCACGTCCATCGTCTCCAGTCCCTCGAACGCATCTTTGCAGTAGAAAACGCCGGAGTCGTACGCACGCTCTCCTTCCACGAACAGCGCGCGGCGCCCGAAGCGGCGATTGATTGCGGC
>DASZZU010000141.1:0-2020 GCA_035544855.1 Gemmatimonadaceae bacterium
GCACGAATTCGCCCGCCTGCGTCGAGGGAGATTTTCCTTCGCGCGCATCTTCCTGTGCCCGTTTGATCGTCTCAGCTTCCGGCATGATCGCTTCCCTATCCGGTTGTCGTGTGCTTGCCGTCGCCGGTTGGCGACGCACTCAGTAGTCGCAAGACACGTGCTGAGAGACCGGAATTATCCAGTGCACCCCAATCTGTGCCTTGACCTGAACGACCTTGACCGAGGGTGGCATCCCGTTCGACACGATGAGGTGATAAGTGCCGGGTGGACTAGTTCACATCCTACTTCTCATTGCCATCATTGCAATCATCTGGCATTTCCTTAAAGGTCGGAACACCACCACGCGAGTTTGACACGGCACGACTGGTTCTGATTCAGGAGTTGCCGGGAGTTTTTTTGGCCGCAAATGAAAGAGTCCGGCAACCAGGAGTTGCCGGACTCTTTCTAATGCCACGGCGCTCTTGAGAGCGCATCAGGACTGTCGGGCTACTACGCGCGGCTACAACAATTTCAGGTACTGGACGAGATCCCGTCGCCGTGCCGCGGAGAACTCTGCGTTTCGGTAAAGCGATCGAGGCCGCCTCCCCGGCGCGTCGGCTCGGAGATCTGCTCGACCACTAGGGCTATCTCCCGCTCCGTGACCTCGTTATCCCGCCCAGCCGCCAGCGCGATGTCTGCCTGCGACACGATGCCGACGCTGCGCCCGAGCGCATCTACGATCGGGATGCGGCGAACCTGCGCATCGGCCATCGTCCGCTCGACGTCCTTGAGGTCGTCGTCGGGCCCGCAGCACTTCGCCACTCGCGTCATCAGATCGCGCAGCTTCGTATCGGAATCCTTCTCCTCGGCGATTGCCCGCACAGCGAGGTCCCGGTCGGTCACGATGCCGATGACTCTCCTGGACTCCTCATCCACGATCGGCACGGAGCCGCAGTCGCGGTCGCGCATGAGCCGGGCGGCGTCCCGCGCCGAATCGTCGGGACTGCAACAGGCGGGGTCTCTGGTCATTATGTCTTTTGCTTTCATTAGCTGGCTCCATTTTTGTGGACGGTTTGGTTATTGCTTCGGTGTAGGTAAATCCTGGCGGTCCGCCTGGACCTCCGGTCCTCCACCAGGCGGCCCCATCTGGTGTGCGGTTTGCGCGACGACCTGCAGCGGGCTCGTGAGACTCGTCACCCGCCCTTTCTTTCCCAGCAGCGATGTATCGTAGTGGCTCAGCAGGTCCTCTGGTCCGTCGTAGATCTCCGCAGCGCCTTTGAGACTATCGTCGTCCCAGCCGCCTGAGCGGAAAGCGATGATTCGCACTCCTGCCCTGGTCGCTGCTTCGATGTCGTACGGCGTGTCGCCGATCATGACAAGATTCCTGGGGGAGACGCCACTCTTCTCGATCGCGGCGTCTACGATGTCCGGGTCGGGTTTGGATCTCTTGGCGTCGCTTGCCGTCGCCTTCTCCTCCATGAGGTCCTCGACCTCCGCCGCCTTGAGCAAACCTTTCAGCTGCTCGTCCTTGGCCGATGTGGCCACGATCGCATTGAGACCATCCTCGCGAACACGGAGAACGAGCGCCCGCGAGCCCCGGAGCGGCCGGAGATGCGGAAGGTAGCTCTTCCGAAAAACCTCCGACCGCCGCTCGGTCAGCTTCTTACCCGCTTCGCTGTCGTGCCTGATCCCGATGGTTTTCGGAAGAAGCTTGTCTGCACCCATTCCGATCAGCGGTCTTACAACTTCGAACGGCACGCTATAGCCAGCTTCCGCGAACGTGTCCACCCAGGATTGTGCGTGCACGTCGTTGCTGTCTACGAGCGTGCCGTCGACGTCGAAGATTACGCCTTCGAGCAATGTCTTACCTTTTCTTCTGAATCGATTCGGCCAGGTCCAAATGCGCCTTAATTGCCGGGGCCGCCTTCTGGATCAGGTTTTTGAGCTCCGTGTTTTGCGCCTGGCTCATCGCTTTTGTCGCCACGTCGAGGACTGCCTTATGGTAGTCAACCTCGTGATCGATATAGGCCTTGTCGAAGTC
>DASZZU010000142.1:0-7924 GCA_035544855.1 Gemmatimonadaceae bacterium
ATCGAAGTCGGAAAAAAAGGCGGGCGACTCCTTCGAGAGCAGTTTGAGCATCGCCACCGCGCAGCGGCGGATTTCCAGCTCGGCTCCTTCGCTGGAGCGGAGCTCCAGCATCGTCCGCCAGGCTCTCGCGTTCGCGGTAACGACGATCTTCGTCTCGGTGGAGTTGGGAAGAACTCCTCTCGCCGCCTCGCGGGACATCTTCCGGCGGTGGACCTTGTCGGCGACCCATCCATAGCGCTCCATCAGATGCTCCACCAGCCGGACGTAGCTTCGCTGCGCCTCGTCGATCTGGGCGCGCCACTCCTTCTCGAGCGTCTCGTCTCCCACGATCGCCGGAGGAACGACGAAGTTCGCTTCCGACTCGTCGACGTACCTCTGACTGAGCTGGCTGTAGGCGAACCCGGCCCGGTGCCGCACCAGCTCGTGGGTCAGCGAGCGGCTCACCCCCTCGAGGAGAAGAGAATAATTCGCGTGCTCGAGTACGCTGCCGTGTCCCTGTTTCTTGATGTTCTCGAGGTACTCCCGGGTCGCGCGACTCGCCGGATTCTTCTGGCTCATGTAGCAGAGACGCCCAGCGAACTCGGCGAGCTTCTCACCGTCGGTGCTCTCGCCGAGCCAGTTGACGCGGAGATGATCGGGCTCGATGAAGGAAGGACGCGCGAGGAGAGTTAAGACAGGCGCTGTATAGTACAAAAGACTTTTCGGGGGAAAGGGAAACTGCAACTGAAGACTACCTGCCAGGGGCTGTCGGCTTTGCGGCGGTGGGCTGCGGGCTTCACGCGGCAGAAAGCTAAGACGAACCGCCGATCAACGACAGCCGGAACTGATCGTACGCTCGCGCCCTCACTACACCGTCGAGCGCGGCTCGCGCCTCTCGGGGGAGCGGAGGAAGCGAGGGATCGTACTTGATGTCCTCGATCGCTTTCTGGTTCGGGAGCGGAACCTTCACTCCCGGATTGAAGATGTTTCGGGGATCGAATGCTTTTTTCACCAGCGCGAACGCCAGCAGGGCCTCCTTGTTCCAGACTCGATCGAGTAGGGGCGTGCGGAGACGGCCGTCCCCGTGCTCGCCCGTAAGCGTCCCTCCGAGTCGTGCGGTGAGACTGACGACATCCTCGAGAAGACCGGAGACCTTGTCGCGCCAATTCGATTCTCGCACGTCTATGAGCGGGTTCACGTGCACATGAGCATCGCCCGCGTGTCCGAAGATGACTCCGCTCACCTCCCGTGCGGCAAGCGCTCGCCGCACGCCCTCTATATAATCCGGTAGCCTGGGTAAGGGGACCGCGCCGTCCTCTATGAATTGCATCGAGGTCGAATGGTCCAGAGCGGCCAGGATCGGGCTCGCGGCGTGGCGAAGCTCCCAGAGATCGTGGTCCCTCTCCGGCGTCAGCGCGATATCGACGTCCTTGGCTCCAGCCCCCTTGAAAGCGACGGCGAGATCCTCCGCGCGTGCCACCGCTGCTTCAGCGGTCTCGCCTTCGACCTCAGCGAGGAGAATGGCCGCCGCGCCTTCTATTCGTTCGCGCAATGCCTCGTCGGCGCTCGGAGCGCTGGAGGCATAAGCGAGGAAGGTTCTGTCGAGAAGCTCACACGCGCTCGCCCCAATTTCCACTGCCATCATGGCGGCGGCGGTTGCTTCCTCGAGCGAGGAAAAGGATCCGAGCACGCTGCTCGTTGCCGCTGGTAGCGGCGAGAGAGAGAACTGGATCCCGACGATGATCACCAGCGTTCCCTCACTGCCCACGAGCAGATCGACGAGGTCGGCCTTCGTTGCGTACTCGTGAACGGCATAGCCGGAGGATTCCTTGCGAACGCCCGGGTGGAGAATGGGTCGACGCTTGTCCATTGCGACTATCTCGCCGTGCGCGTCGCGAAGAAACCTGGCGATGGCATCGACTCGTTTCGGCGGCATCTCCCCACGCGTGATCACTTCCCGATCACCATCGCTGAAAACGCAGTCGAGCGCGTTCACCCAGGCGCGCGTGGATCCGTAACGAAGCGTGTGAGCGCCCGACGCGTTCGTCGAAACCATCCCGCCAAGAGTGCAGAAGCTTCCACTCGACGGATCGACCGGAAAGCGAAGGCCGCGCCTTCTTGCCGCGACATCCAGAGCCGACCAGAGAACTCCCGGATCTGCCCAGACCGTTCGTCCCCTCTCGTCGATTGTCCCGAGGTGGTTGATGCGGGAGACATCGACGATGACTCCCTTTCCGATCGCGCCTCCGGACATGCTGCTCCCAGAGCCGCGCGGAATGAGACTCGTTCCTGTCTCTGCCGCCCATTTCACCAGCGAGACGACATCCTCCGCGTCGACGGGCACCGCTACAGCGGTTGGCATCGCTCGCGCGATTCCTGCCGCTTCCGAATAGACGGCGCGAGCGAGCTCATCTTCGCGGAACGTCCCGCGAAATCCCGGCGGGGTCACGACGCGGCGCAGCCGGCCGACGGTGAAAGAATCACAGCCCGAGGCTGCTCACACGCGGAGGATTCTCCGAGTAGTCATAGAATCCCTTTCCGGATTTCTTCCCGAGCATCCCTGCGAGCACCATGCGCTTGAGCAGCGGCGGGGGAGCGTACCGCTTGTCGCGATACTCGGCGAACATGATCTCCGCGATCTTGTAAGCCGTATCGAGTCCGACAAAGTCGAGAAGGGTGAACGGTCCCATTGGGTGGCCGGCCCCCAGCTGCATTCCCTTGTCGATGTCCTCCACGGAGGCGACGCCCGACTCCAGGGCATTGATGGCGTCGAGCATGTACGGGATGAGCAGCAGGTTTACCACGAATCCGGAGCTGTCCTTCGCTCTGATTGGCTCCTTGCCCATCGCCCGCACGAAGTCGAGGGCCCGCTGCTCGGTCTCCTCACTCGTGGTTATCGTGCGGACGACCTCCACCAGCTTCATCAACGGCACCGGATTGAAGAAGTGGAGGCCGACCATTCGATCGGGCCGTCCGCTCGCCGTCGCCATCGCGATGATCGTGAGACTCGAAGTGTTCGAGGCAAAGATGGCATCGGGCTTGGCGATTCGGTCGAGCTGGGACCAGAGAGAGTTCTTCACATCGAGATCTTCGACGACAGCTTCGATGAAAAGATCGGAATCCGCGAGCTGATCGAGGTCGGTTACGAACCGCAGATTCTTCAGCGTCCTGTCGCGGTCGGCCTCGCTCGTCTTACCGCGCTCGATCCCTTTGGCGAGAGATTTCTCTATCGATTGCCGCGATTTTGCGCAGAGCGACTCGGAAACCTCGCGGACCGTGGTGGGGAATCCGGCTGCGGCCGAGACCTGCGCGATTCCGCTTCCCATGAGTCCGCCGCCAAGGACACCGACTTTTTTTATCTCTTTCATCTGGTAGCTCGACCTCTCGGTGGATGAACAACCATTACTGGCGCGGCAACCGCGGGCGCGGCGCGATCACTCCCAGCAAGCCTGGTCGTGTAAACTCACCGTGCTCGAGCCTGTCGAGCACCTGCTCCAGCGCGAGCTGCACACCCGACAGAACACCGCGGTGGCTGCGGGCGACCTTGTAAGCGCCGGCGGTGCCGGCTGCAAGCGGGAGCATGGCGGCGCCAGCTGCGATCAGGATCGGTAGATGAGCGACGACGAGTCCCAGGCCAAGGAGCCCTCCAAATACGCCGCCGACACCCACGAGCAGCCCGCCAAAGCCGACCCGTCGCGCACGGCTCTGATGAATGTCCGCGTCGAGCCGTACCACCGCGCGCGTGGAATCAACGGGCAGGACCGTCGCCGAAACCTGTCTCGCATCTACTAAATAGTAGGCGTGTCCGCTGAAATTCACCGTTCTTCTCAGCTTGCCGAACAACCCGCGCTGCGGCTCCCAGGTGATGCGATCCGAGAATCGACGCTGGACCTGGAGACATTCCTCCCGCTGCATCCACGAATCGATGGCGGCAAGCACGTCCCGGGAGGTTCCGGGAACGGTTCTCGTCGCCGTCGCGAATCCGGCGCCCGCGATCTGCGCGACGAGTCCCCGTTCCTCGGGGACATTGATGCGGGTCCTTTCTTCCGCTAGCGCCTGATTGATCGTGGCGGCATTGAGCCCGACTTCGCTCCCTATGTCGAGGAGCTGACTCTCGCTGATGAGATCGCTGGAATCGGGGAGCGCGCCGGCGCCCTGGAGCTCCGCCGCCCGAGCGAGAACCCGCTCGAGCGCCTGTCTATCGAGCAGCGTCTGTCGAGCGGGTAGCGAAGACTTCTCATCGGCCATGCAGAATTATATCTGCTTAAATCCCTCCGAGTACGACATCGAGCTGACGAGTGAGCGCGTCCCGAATCGTATCCGGCAGCGCAAAGGTCGCGATGAACACCGCCTGCAGGTTGGCGCCAGGCGCCCGATTCACTGAATTGAGGTAGTAGCGCATGTATCCGTCGACGAGCTCAGGCGAAGTACGCTGGAGGAGAAGCGCTCCGCCGCGAACAGCCGCCGCGCTCTGGTAACGCTCTCCGACTCCGGTGCGGGCCTGCTCCGGCGTGATGTTATCCTTCACCGCCGTACTGGCGATACCGGACACCGCTTCGTGCGCGATTACGTAGATCGTCTGCACCGCGTTGCTCGGGCGGTCCGGGAAGATGACGGTGAAAATGTTCGATTGTTTTCCATTCGTCAGCGATCGTCCTTCGCCGTCGAGCGGAAGCGACAGCAGAACATCACCCGCGGCCTGCTGGGTGTTGTTGAGGAATCTCTGCATCCTCGGCCGATACTTGCTCTGCCAGAGCGTGTCTACCAGATCGAGCACGTTGCTTCGCTCACGCTGCTGCTCGCCCCAGTACGAATGATAGAATTTGTTGCTCTCGTCGGTCAGAGACTGCGTGAAAAGGCGGAGCCAATCGCGATCGGCGGCGGTCGGGAAGTAGGCAGCGATAACTGCAATCGCGCTCGCCTGCTGCTGCGAGGACGCGGCACGCGGGTCTCCTCCTGCTCGTATGAAGAGATCTAGCGCCTGCGACATCTCGGGCCCGGACGAAAAAAGGAGCGGCACGAACTGGGCGTTGATCAACTGTGGATTCACCGCGAGTCGGGCGCGAAGCCGATCGCGGTTCGCATCGAGCTGCGTCACCACGTTCGCTCTGTTTTTCAGAACGATCATGTTGGTGCTGTACCCGCGCTTGAAAAACGGAACGAAGGTCGAGTCTTCCTGGAGCATCGCGAAACCGTGCAGCCAGAGATCCACGTGCTCACGGGTCTTGACCGGCCAGACGGCATTAGGGGCGCCGGCATTCTGATCGCCCGCTCCCGCGCCGTCGTTGGTTACTGTTCCGCCACCACCTCCGCCCACCGATGCGCACGACGCCAACATCGTGGCGGCGCTCACCACCGCCAATATCCGGATCAGCCGCGTCATAGTTTCCTCTTTCGCTCCGACGAGCTCGGTCTATTGTAGGGATTCAACTACAACTGCTATGCCCTGGCCGCCGCCGATGCACGCGGTTCCCAGGCCGTAACGTTTTCCCTGTGCACGCAACGCATGCAGTAGATGGGCCGTGATCCTCGCTCCCGACGCGGCAAGCGGATGACTCAACGCGATCGCTCCGCCGTGCACGTTCAATCTCTCTCGCGGGAGCGAGAGCTCGCGTTCGACGGCGCAGATCTGCGCGGCAAAGGCTTCGTTCACCTCGATCAGATCCATGTCGTCCATCGAGAGGCCGGCCTTGGCCAGCGCGGCCTTCGAGGCGGGCACCGGTCCGATGCCCATGACCGCCGGATCGACACCGGCTACTCCCCAGGAGATCAGGCGCCCCAACGGCTTGAGCCCCCGATCGCGGGCGAATTTCTCACCTGCAATCACCAGCGCGGCAGCCCCATCCCCGATACCAGATGCGTTTCCCGCAGTCACTACGCCTCCCTTTCGAAAGGCGGGCTTGAGTGCCGCGAGCTTCTCGGCTGTGGTGTCGGGCCGCATATGCTCATCCTTCGCGAGCTCTTCGACCTTTCCGGTTTTCGGATTCGAAATGGGAACGGGTACGACTTCGTCGTCGAACACTCCCTCATCCCACGCGACTTTCGAGAGCTGCTGCGATCTCAGCGCGAACTCGTCGACGCAGCCGCGATCGAGCTTGTATCGCTCGGCGAGATTCTCGGCGGTCTCGGCCATGCCGAGACCGACGTATGAGTCGGTGAGTCCCTCCCAGAGAACGTCTTCCATGACTGGGGCTCGGCCGAGCGGTGTTCCCCAGCGCAAGCCGCGAGTGACGTGCGGAGCCTGCGACATCGACTCGGCACCACCGACGAGACAGAGCTGAGCGTCGCCCAGAATTATCTCCTGCGCTCCGCTGACGACGGCCTGAAAACCGGACCCGCACAGGCGATTGAGCGTGAGCGCAGAAGTCTCCTGGCGGCATCCGCTCTTGAGCGCGACGTGCCGCGCGAAGTAGATCGAGTCTTTCGTGGTGTAGAGAACGTTGCCGAAGATCGTCTGGTCGACGTCGGTCGCGGAAATTCCCGCGCGCTCGATTGCCGCCCTGGATGCATGAACCGCCAGATCGACCGGAGAGAAATCCTTCAGCTTGCCGCCGAAGGTGCCGAATGGAGTTCGGACCGCGGAAAGGAAGACGACGGTCCCGGGTGTTGCGCGCGCGGTCATTATCAGCCTCGGTTAATTACGCTTTCTTTCCGCAGTTGACGCAGAACTTCCACACCGGATCGAGCTCGGCGCCGCATCCTTCGCAGTGCTTCGCCGCGAGATTCTGACCGCAATGCGGGCAGTAGATCACCGCCCTTCCCTCGGGAAGAGTGCCACCACAAAAGCGACACCCATCGGGCCGCTCCATCGTCGAGATCGCCGGGACCGAGAAGGTCGTGCCTTCGGTCGATCCGTTGCCGCCCGTAGCGCCCGTTGCGATCGCTCCGACTGAATATCCGCCCGAGTTCTGGGCCGGGATCGAGACTCCAAGCTTCTGCACTGCTGCAGGGACGAGAGAGATGCGCGTCTCAGCATAGTCGCGGAACGCACCGAGATCGGGATGCTGAGATGCTAATTCCTCCTTCAGCCGATCCTGCATCGACTGATCTGCGCGAACGTATCCGTTCTCTCCGGTCAGCAGCCGCATCACCGCTGCTTCGTAATCCTGATTCGTCTCTATGCCGAGATCGCGACGGTAATGTCTGTACGGAACGAGGGTGTCGTACAGCTCCTGCACCGTGAACGGCACGCTCAGATATTCGGCGTGCCCGTTCCGGATGTTGTGCACCAGTCGCTGAAACAGTCGGTCTAGATCGTCCATGCTCTCTTGCTCGGCTGGAATGAATGAAGTTCGGGGAAAGGAGTGGTTTCCTTCAAGCGGAGCGGCCCTTCCTGGTGCTTCGCCATCCAGCTGGCGAACTCGGACTGCCGTAAACCGCCAGAGTTGGATTGTTCCGCCGCCGCGCGTGTCGCCAGAAAGTTCGCGTATTCATTCTGTGGCTGCCCGTTGTGTCCGCGCACCCATCTCCACTGGCATTCGTGGAGGGAGGCGGCAGCTACCGCCTCCTTCCAGAGCTCCAGGTTCTCGATCGCTCCCCCTTTTCGCTTCCAGCCGCGTGCCATCCAGCCTTCGACCCACGAGTTCATCCCTTCGACGATGTACGTGGAATCGCTGGTAAACAGCACGCGATAGGAGTTTCCGTTTTGGGAGAGGGCTCGAAACGCCTCGATCACCGATCGCAAAGCCATCCGGTTGTTGGTCGTCGAAGGCTCGGAGATCCAGTAGTCGCAACGCGTGACCTCGTTGGATTCTGGATGGAGCCATTCGATCAATCCGCCGGCGCCGCCGGGGTTGTCTCCGTCACGTCCGTTGCCGATGCAGGACTCATCGGCGTAGATGGCAACCAGGTCGCCGGACTTTGCGCGCGTCACTTCACCACCTCGAAGCTGTCCATCTCGTCGAGGTAGAGCGTGATCTGATCGCCGGTGGTCGGATGGGTGGCT
>DASZZU010000143.1:0-7173 GCA_035544855.1 Gemmatimonadaceae bacterium
CAGATGGTGCGGCCTCTCATCGCGCCAATGGCGGAAGGCGCCGCCGAGAATCAGTACGGGGAGCTTCCGGAGCGGGTGCGAAACAAGATCCGCGCACACTCGGCGGCGGTCGACAACATCGCCCTCTTCTTCGGTGAAGACATCTTCATCGCAATCGGATCAATTCTACTGATCAAAGGATTCCTCGACCAGAATGGAATTCACGTCGAGCCGATGCAGCTCGCGATCTGGGCAATTCCCACCGCCATCTGCGCGTTCGTCATCCACTGCACCAGGCTGCTTCTGCTGGATCGATGGCTCCGGGCGGAGCTTGCTCGCAAACAGAGTAACGCGTGATCACCCTCGAGCACATCTACTGGCTCACGGGCCTGATGATGGCAGGAGTGGCCCTCGTCAACTCGCGTGACTTCACAAACCCCCGGCGCTTCAACAACACCGCGTTCTGGGGGATCTATGCAATAACGTTCCTTGTCGGCTCGCACCTGCCGGATCTCGTCAACGGATTTCTGGTGATCGGAATGGTTCTCGTGGCGAGCATCCGTGGACTCGGGCAGGGAAAGACAGAGAGTGCGAGCCGCGAGGAGCGGGAGGCAAGCGCACGCCGCTGGGGCAACAGACTCTTCATCCCCGCGCTGACGATTCCCATCGTAACAGTTCTCGGTACTTTCATCTTCAAGAAAATCACCGTCAACGACTCGCCTCTTGTGGACGTCAAACAGGTGACGGTGATCTCGCTGGGCATCGCGACCCTGATTGCGCTTGCGGTCGGAATGACGATGCTCAGGCCTCCCTTGTCAGCCCCGATCAGGGAAGCGAGGAGATTGCTGGACGCGGTAGGCTGGGCGGCGGTGCTGCCGCAGATGCTGGCTGCACTCGGCGCGTTGTTCGCGATCGCCGGTGTTGGAAACGTCGTGAGCGGACTGGCGCAGCGCTGGATTCCGCTCGACAATCCGTTTGTCGTCGTCGTCACATACGCGATCGGCATGGCGGTGTTCACGATGATAATGGGGAACGCATTCGCCGCGTTTCCGGTGATGACGGCCGGGATTGGACTGCCGCTGATCGTTCAGCGATTCGGCGGCGACCCGACGATCATGGCGGCGATCGGGATGCTGTCGGGATTCTGCGGAACGCTGATGACTCCGATGGCTGCCAACTTCAACATTGTTCCGACGGCGCTGCTGGAGCTTCCGGATGAAAACGCCGTAATAAAGGTGCAGATCCCAACAGCACTTCTGTTGCTGGCCACAAATATTCTGCTGATGAATTTTCTGGTTTTCCGTCGTTGAGCTCCGCACAGCGTTTCCTCACTCCGGAGCTGGCGTCCACATTAGCGCGGCTCGCGCTGTCGCACATCACGCGCGAATATCCCAACAAGCTCGATCACGTTCTGAACGGCCCGGGCGATCTTCGTGGGCCACGCGAGCTGCATCCAATCTTTTTCGGTAGCTTCGACTGGCATTCGTGTGTTCATAGTTACTGGCTTCTCGCGACGGTTCTCCGTCTCTTCCCCGAGAATGTGGAGTCGGGTGAGATTCGTGAACTTTTCGACGCACAGCTCACCCCGCCCAAGGTGCGCGTCGAGCTGGAATACCTTGGCCAGCCGCTGCGGAATACTTTTGAGCGGCCGTACGGGTGGGCGTGGCTGATGATGCTCGCCGCCGAGCTAAATCGGCACGGCACCGATTATGGCAAACGCCGGAGCAAAGCACTGACGCCGCTGGCCGACGCATTTGTGCGCCGCTTTCTCGCCTTTCTGCCAAAGGCAACGTATCCGACACGGGTGGGCACGCACTTCAACAGCGCCTTCGCGATCACACTGGCGCTGGAATACGCGAAGGTCGCGAGCGATGGAGCGCTTCGCAAAGTGCTGGTTAACAAGGCAAGTGGCTGGTACCGCAACGATGTCGACTGTCAGGCATGGGAGCCGGGCGGCGACGACTTTCTCTCGCCAGCGCTCATTGAAGCGGAGTGCATGCGAAGAGTGTTGAGCGCGAGCGAATTCCAGGAGTGGCTTGACGGGTTCCTTCCGAGGCTCGGCGAGCGGGAGCCAAAGACATTGTTCGAGCCCGCGATCGTCAGCGACCGCAGCGACGGGAAGATCGCGCACCTCGATGGACTGAACCTGAGCCGAAGTTGGTGTTGGCGCTCGCTCGCCGCCGTATTGCGCGATACCGATCCACGCCGCGCGATCGCGCTCGACGCTGCTGACGTTCATCTCGCGGCGAGCCTGCCACACGTTACGGGCGACTACATGGGCGAGCACTGGCTTGCGACGTTCGCATTACTTGCGCTGATCTGACGCACGCGCACTGGATGACTGAGCTCATCGCCCCGTCCCGAACAACAACTCGAGGGGACACAACTCGTACTGCCGCTCTCGTCGCGCTCTGTGCGGCAATGGTGGCCATTGCGATCGGGTACGCAGGGGCGTTCAGGCGAGGTGGCACACCCGCGTGGGCACCATGGCTTCTCGCGTTGGGAATTCCCATCTCGCTTGGCGCAATCATGATCTTGGGTGCCGCGCGTGGACGGAGGGGAATCGGGCCGCTAAAGCTTCCGTTTCTGTTCGTCGTCGCCGTTCTCGCGATCGGGTTCTGCGCTGCCCTGGCGTTGCCAGCGACGGAGAGTTCGCTCAGTAAACTCTGGTTGGGCCTGCCCGCGCGTGCAGCGGGGGTGATCTATGGTATTGGACTACTTCCTATAGTAGTGCTCCCGGTTGCCTACGCGCTGACATTCGAGACGCAGACACTGAGCGCGGAGGACCTCGAGCGCGTCCGGGCAGTTGCGCGGGAGAACAGAGCGCGCAGCGCGGCTCTCGGGAACGCCCAATCGGATCAGCAGCTGTCCGAATGACTGGGTTCTCACTGTCAGGCGCACTTATCCAGGTCGCGTTGCCCAGTGCCGCGCAACCAGCGGTTATTGCGGTGGGCGTCCTCTATTTCTCCGTGATAATTGCTATCAGTGTGTGGGCCGCACGGAGAACGCGCACAGCCAGCGATTTCTTCGTAGCCGGAAGGGGAATTGGACTGGTTGCTCTCACCGTCGCCTCTGTATCCGTATCCGTTTCCGGATTTGCTTTCATCGGCGGCCCGGGATTCATCTACGCCGTCGGACTGGGGGCGATGTACATCGTTCTTCCCGCGGCGGTCACGAACGTCATGGGAGCCTGGGTGCTCGCCAAGCGCATGCGGCTGCTTGGCGAAGCGCGGAATCTGATCACGATCCCTGACGCCATTGGCGCCCGTTACCGTTCACCCGCAGCGCAGGGACTCGCCGCTGTGGCGATGCTCGTCGGCATCGTCGGGTACATGGCGACCAACGCGCTGGCTATGGGCGTCGTCATCAATTCGATCTTTGGTGTCGGGCTCGGCTGGGGCATCTGGATCGGGATGGGAGTGACGCTCGCGTACTCCGCTTCAGGAGGAATTCTCGCCGGTATTTACAACGACGTCTTTCAGGGAACGTTGATGGCGGTCGCGTCTGTTCTCGTATTCCTGTTCGTGTTGGGTTTCGGCGGTGGACTTGGAGCGATATCCCACACAATACTCGCGCACGATCCCACATTCCTCGGACCGTGGGGCAAGCTCACTCCACTCGCTGCCCTGTCGTTCTTCTTCGTGTTCTCGATGGGATCGCTGGGTCAGCCCCAGGCCGTGCACAAGTATTACATGCTTCGCGACCCGCTACAGCTCAAATGGTATCCGCTGCTCAAGACGTTGGGTCTGGTATTGGTGCTGCTTCTCTATTTCAGTGTCGGGGTTGGCGTGAAGGCGTTCGTGCTGAGCGGGCGGCTTCCACCACTTGCCAGCCCTGACCAGGCGACGCCCAGTCTCCTGCTCAACGTCACCCCGATAATTCTGGCCGCGCTCGTATTCTCGGGAGTGGCAGCCGCCACGATGAGCGCTGCGAACTCTTTCATCAATATCGGTGCTGCGATCGTCACTCACGATCTGCCGATCGCGCTCGGCCGGCATGTAAAGAACGAGCTTGGTTGGGGAAGGGCTGTAACAATCCTGATCGCCATTGCTGCGGCGATCATTGCGCAGCGCTCGGGAACGACGGTGGCATTTCTCGGAATTTTCGGCTGGGGACTGTTTGCGTCGACGCTCGTGCCGGCGCTCGCAGTAGGGTTGAATTGGCAGGGCGCGACACGAGCGGGGGCGATTGCCTCGATCGCGACGGGGCTAGTCGTCACTCTCGCCCTGGAGACTGCCGCATATCGCAAGGCCTTCACCTTCCCCGCGGGGGTGACTGCGTCAGCGGTTGCGATGGTCGCGTCGTTCCTGGTTTTCTTCCTCGTCTCCTGGCTCACGCGGCGGACGGCGCCCTCGGAGCTCGACCCGGATGTGCAGCTCGTGATGGAGCTATAACCGCGCCCTGATTACTCAGTCGCGGATCGCTTCTCCGACTGCGCTTCGACGACGCGCACGCTCTTGATGTTCACGAATTCGCGGATTCCAAATTCGCCGAGCTCTCGGCCAAATCCTGAATTCTTGACGCCACCGAACGGGAGCCGTGGATCAGATGCCACCATACCGTTGATGAAAAGAAGTCCCGATTCGATCTCAGTGACAAAGCGATCGCGTTCAGCCGCGTCGCGGGTCCAGGCAGACGCGCCCAGCCCGAAACTCGTGCCGTTGGCGAGGCGAATCGCGTCGGCAAGATCCTTTGCCTTGAACACCGAAGCGACAGGGCCGAACAATTCCTCCCGTGCCGCCGGCGCATGGGGCGGAATGTCGGTTAGTACAGTCGGAGCATAGAAAAAGCCCTCGCCCTCCAGCTTTTTTCCACCGGTGGCGAGCCGTGCTCCTGCGGCAACGGACGCCTTCACCTGGTCGTCCAGCTGGTCGCGAATCGCTCCCGTCGCGAGCGGGCCGAGCTGCGTCTTCTCATCCATCGGATCCCCAATCCGGATGGCGGACACTCCGGCCACGAATTTCTTCAAGAACTCGTCATAGATCTTCTCGTGGATGATGAATCTCTTGGCGGCGATGCATGACTGCCCGTTGTTGAGCATGCGGGCGGTGACGGCGGTAGATACGGCCTGCTCCAGATCAGCGCTCGGCATCACGACGAACGGATCACTCCCGCCGAGCTCCACGACGGACTTCTTGAGATTTGTTCCCGCCGCGCTCGCGACTGACCGGCCGGCTCCCTCGCTGCCGGTAAGTGTCACGGCGGCGATGCGCTTGTCGGCGATGATTCCTTCGACCATGTCCGAGCCGATGAGCAGAGTCTGAAAAACGCCATCGGCAAACCCCGCGCGACGAAAGACATCTTCGATCGCCAATGCGCACTGCGGAACGTTCGAGGCATGCTTGAGGACTCCTACATTCCCAGCCATCAGGGACGGCGCCGCAAATCGGAAGACCTGCCAGAACGGGAAATTCCACGGCATGATCGCCAGAACCACTCCGATCGGCTGGAATGCGACCCAGCTCTTGCCACTCTCCATCTTTACTGGCTGGTCGGCGAGAAAGTGTTCGGCGTTTTCCGCATAGTACCGACACGCTGTCGCGCACTTCTCGGCTTCAGCGATCGCGGCGCCGATCGGTTTTCCCATTTCCAGCGTCATGACCCGTCCGAGCTCACGGCATTCTGCGTCCAGAATTGTCGCGGCCTTCTGCATCCGCTGCGCGCGCTCAGAGAATGTGGTGCGGCGATGTTCTCGATATGCAGCGGTTGCCCGATCGAGACACTCGCTCACTCGCGCAGTGGAGAACGGCTCAAAGGTACGAACCGTTTTGCCAGTTGCCGGATTGATGGTCGCGATTGCCACAGCGCTACCTTGCATGGCGCAGGTCGTGCCTGGCGGTTCTAAGCACCGGCCGCTTTGGGTCGCTCAAGTCCATGTCCTGCCAGGGAACTTCGCACACTGAATAAATACGTCGAGTGCGCAGAAAGCGCTTGATGAGCCGCACCAGAATCCACGCCGACAATCGATCAGCGCCGTTTCACGCGCATCTGATTTACATTGTGTCCTATGCCCAAAACCCAATTCCGCGTACTGGTCCTTTCACTTTTCGTGCTCAGCAGTTTCGACGCTGCTCCTGGCCAAACACCCGTAAATTCCGTACAAAACCTGACGTCGCCACCGCCAGTTCGGCGTGAATTCAGGGGGGTCTGGCTAGCGACGGTCCAGAACATTGACTGGCCCTCGGAACCGGGGTTGTCGACGCGCCAACAGCAGCAAGAGCTGCTCGACATGCTCGATCGCGCGGCGCAGCTCAGACTCAACGCGGTGATTCTGCAGGTCCGGCCGGCCGCCGATGCCTTGTACGCATCGCCCTACGAGCCGTGGTCGGAGTATCTGACAGGTCAGATGGGACGGGCGCCGAACCCGTACTACGATCCGCTCGAGTTCGCAGTCAATGAGGCGCATCGGCGCGGTCTCGAGCTGCACGCGTGGTTCAACCCTTACCGCGCGCGTCATCCTTCCGCCAGGTCCGCTCCGTCGCGGAATCACATCAGCGTAACGCATCCGGAGCTGGTGAAGCGGTACGGGAGTAATCTGTGGATGGATCCGGGCGAGCCCGCGGTCCGCGAGCACACGATCCGTGTGGTACTGGATGTCGTCAAACGTTACGACATCGACGGTGTTCACATCGACGACTACTTCTATCCGTACAAGGAAAAGAATTCGCGCGGGAATACGATCGACTTTCCCGACGCGAAAAGCTGGCGACGGTACAAGGCCTCTGGTGGACCGCTGTCGAAAGACGACTGGCGACGAGCAAATGTGGATAGCCTGATCCACCAGGTGTACGTGAGGATCAAAGCGAGCAAACCGTGGGTGAAATTCGGAATCAGTCCATTCGGAGTCTGGCGTCCGGGCTATCCGTCGATAACTCAGGGCAAATTCGATTCATACGCCGAGCTTTACGGCGACTCGCGGAAATGGGTATTGAATGGATGGGCGGACTACTTCACCCCGCAGCTTTATTGGCCGATCGACCGTCCCGATCTGAGCTACCCGGTTCTCTTGCAATGGTGGGTAGAGCAGAACGCGAAGGGCCGACACATCTGGCCGGGCAACTACGTCGACAAAGTGACGGGTACACCGTCAGGATGGCTCGCGGAGGAGATGCTCAATCAGATCGCGCTGACCCGCGCTCAGTCTGGCGCCACGGGAAATGTGTATTTCAGCATGCGCACTCTGATGGGAAACGG
>DASZZU010000144.1:0-3971 GCA_035544855.1 Gemmatimonadaceae bacterium
AGGCCTGCGTTGAGCGCGGGAATCCGCCGTTGCAGGAGTGCGTTGATCCGTCCGACTTCGCGTTGGAGATCCGACGTTGCGAGCGTCAGCGTCGAACGCTGCAGCTCCGTGGGCTGCGAAGTCACATTGCCGATCTCTTCCGCAACGTTGTTGACGCGCTCCTGAATCGACGGCTCTTCGGTCTTCTTGTCGTCGCTCGTGGCCTCCGCTTCCGGGTCACCGCGTAGCTTCTTGAGAATGTCGCTGAGCTCCTTCTCGACGGAATCGGCCTGCTTCGACACGCTGTCCGGTGCCGTGTTGCTCTTGAGCGCCGTTTTCACATCGGTGATCTGATCCTTGAGCTGCTCCGCGGTGCGCACCGCGGCCTGCACCGTCCCCTGCAACCGGCTAGTGCTCACGCGCATGTCGTACAGGCCGCGATAGTCCCCCTCGTTCATCGGCACGAGGGGGTCGGATCGAACTTCGATCGGCACTTCGCTCACGGTCGGTGCGCCTGATCCTCCCTTCACCGTCAGGCGCGCCGTATACCGGCCCGGCAGCACGAACGGCCCGGATGGATCTCTCTGTCTGAACTGCGGCTCTCCGACCTGATTGGCCGGCCTGCGCACTGTGTATGGCGGCGCGTTCCGCAAATCCCACGTCACGCGATGCATGCCGCGCTTCTTGCTGGCCGTCAGCTCGCGCACGCGCTTTCCGCTCGCGTCGTAGATGCCGAGCGTTACGTCTCCGCCCTTGGGAAGTGAGTCGCGCAGGAAATACGTGACGATCGCGCCGAACGCGGGGTTGGGCGCTGAGTACTCGCGGTCACCGAGCGCGCCTGCGCCCCGCACGCCGCCGGGAACGGAGCTGTTCGGGTTGTACTCCGTCGCCCCTTTCACCGGAAAGAGATAAGTGCCGATTCGATTCGCTTCGCCGAGCTTCTCGAGTGGTGTGATGTCGTCGATGATGTATATCCCACGGCCATGCGTGCCAATGACGAGATCACGCTCGCGAGGGTGAACCACGATGTCGTGGACGGCAACCGTTGGAATATTGTATTTGAGCTGCGTCCAGGAGTTGCCCTGCGCCGAGTAGAACACGCCGAACTCCGTGCCGACGAAGAGAAGGTTCGGCTCGACGAGATCTTCGCGTATCACCTGCACTGATCCGTTCACCGGGAGATTACCGCTGATCGGAGTCCAGTGCGCGCCGTAGTCGCCGCTCTTCAGGACGTACGGCTTGAAATCGTTGTTGCGATGGTTGTCGAGTGTCGCGTACACGGTTCCCTCATTGAACCGTGATGCGACAACTCGGCTCACGTACGTCTGGTCGGGGACGCCCGGGAACTTCGTAATTCTGGTCCAGGTCGCGCCGCCATCGCGCGAGACGGAAATCACACCATCGTCGCTGCCGACATACAAGAGTCCCTGGCGCATGGGTGACTCGTCGATCGTGCTGATGTTTCCGTAGTCCGCCGTTCCCTGATGCCGGGCGATTGCATCGCGCGGCCAGATCTTACCCATCACAGGAAGGCTGTCGCGCTTGAGCTGACGCGTAAAGTCGGGACCAAGCCGCGTCCACGCATCACCGCGATTGGTGCTCTTGAAGAGAAAGTTCGCGCCGAAGTAGATCGTGTTGTGATCGTACGGCGAGATGAGCATCGGGGAGCTCCAGTTCCACCGATACGGCTTGCCACCAAAGTCCGGCAGAGGTTTGATGGTCTTCTGCTCGCCGGTGCGTACATCGTAGCGGACGATGTCGCCGCCCTGTGATTCGCCGTAGACCGTGTTCGGGTCAACCGGATCGATCTGCGCGTAGAACCCGTCGCCGCCGGTAGTGCGAATCCAGTCGGCGTTGGTGATGCCCTGGCGGTTGCGCGTCTGGCTCGGTCCGCCCCAGCTGCTGTTGTCCTGTAGCCCGCCGTACACATAGTAGAACGGCTGACGCAGGTCGGTGGCGATCGCGTAGTACTGAGAGATCGGAAGATTCGGAACGAAATCGACGGTGCGGCCGCGATCATGGCTGATGTAAACGCCGCCGTCGCAACCGATGATGAGGTGATCGGGATCGGTGGGATCGATCCACATTGCGTGATGATCCGAGTGCGATGCACCAGCGGTGCTGCGGAACGTACGGCCGCCGTCGGTCGAGACCTGTAGCGGGACACCCATGAAGTAAACGCGATCCGGATTGGTGGGATCGACGCGGATCTGCCCCATATACCATGGATAGGAAAATCCTGTCCCCATCTTCTGCCAGCTCGCTCCGTAATCATCGGAGCGGTAGACGCTTGCTTCAGTGTTTCCGGTCGCCGCGCCGGTGCCAGTGACCTTTGTCTCGATGGTGGCATAGATGATGTTCGGATTCGACCTGCTCACGTCGAGGCCAATTCTTCCGACGTCGACCTTCGGCAATCCCTCAGTGAGTTTCGTCCACGTGTCGCCGCCATCAATGCTTTTCCAGAGTCCGCTGCCCGGACCGCCGCCGACATAGGTGTACGGACGGCGTTCACGCTGGAACGACGCGGCGTAGATCACGTTTGCATTCGACGGATCGAAGATGACGTCGGTGAATCCGGTGTGTGTGTCGATGTTCTTGACGTTTTTCCAGGTGCGGCCGCCGTCGGTCGTCCTGAACAATCCACGGTCGCCGCCAGCTCCCCACAGTGGACCCGCTGCCGCCACGAAAACGATCTCTGGATTCGTCGGATGAACGATCACTCGGCCGATGTGCTCGGACTTCTTCAGGCCCATGTTCGTCCATGTTTTTCCGCCGTTCTGCGATTTGTAGACGCCATCGCCCCACGACGAGCTGCGCTGGTTGTTCGCTTCGCCGGTGCCGACCCAGATGATATCGGGATTGCTTGGTGCGACCGCGATGTCCCCGATGGAGGCTGAGGCCTGATGATCGAAGATCGGCTCCCATGTGGTCCCGCCATTCGTTGTCTTCCACACGCCGCCCGAGGCCGAGGCGACGTAGAAGAACTCGCCTAGTCTCGGGCCGACCTGAGGCTTCGGCCCTTCCGGGACAGCGAAGTCGACGACGCGTCCGCTGGTGACCGCGGGTCCGATCGAGCGCCACGGCAATTCCGCGAGCTGGGCGGAATCTGCATCGAAGGCAACTGGAGTCGTCTTGGCGTTTGGTGTCGCCTGGGCGAAAGCGACGGTGGGGATGGACGCGAGTAGAATGATCGCGAGAGCGGGGCGCGAGAACGGGTGCGGCATCGGTTATGGGAGTGAATGGACCCGGATAATCTCATTCTCCGGAAGTCGATTTGCCAATCCTACGGATTCGACGGCGAAGCTATTCCCAGGCAACAATGCGCCTTGCCGGAAAACTCCCCGGTCTCTACTCTGAATGATGCGCCCGCGTGTTGTGGTAATCCTGGCCGGATGTCTGCTTGCAACCTCAACACCGCGGCAGGCTACGTTGCAGCCGATCTTGTGGAATCGGGTTTGGAGGTGGCTCGAGTCGCGCCGATCCCATTCTTCCGATGCCAAATAAGACCGCCGATAAGCTGACCCCGCCGGGTCCGCGCGCCCGCTTTCCTGGGCACATGATGGTGGAGTTTCTGCGCCGGCGTCTTCCGTTCATGGTCGAGTCAGCCGAAAAATACGGCGACATCGTCTTCTTCAGGGTTGGCAACGAGCGGATCTATCTCTTCAACCATCCCGATCTGATCCGGGACGTGCTGGTCACCAATCAGAAGAACTTCGTCAAGAGCCGTGCGCTTGTGCGCGCAAAGCGCGTGCTGGGCGAAGGACTCCTCACCAGCGAAGGAGAATTCCACCTACGTCAGCGCCGGCTGGCCCAACCAGCGTTTCATCGGGACAGGATTGCTGCCTACGGTCGCTCGATGGTGGACTACGCCGAGCGGACTTCCTCGCGTTGGCGAGATAGCGAACAGCTCGACATACACGACGAGATGATGAAGCTGACGCTCGCGATCGTTGCCAAGACTCTGTTCAGCGCAGACGTAGAAAAGGAAGCAG
>DASZZU010000145.1:0-2227 GCA_035544855.1 Gemmatimonadaceae bacterium
TGATGCATCGTTTCGGGATCGTCGCCCGCGACGAAATACGGCTTGTGACCAAAACCAGTAAGGAGGCTCGCGAGCTCTTCGTCGCGTAACCGCGCCAGCACGGCCGGATTGGCGATCTTGTAGCCGTTTAAATGCAGAATGGGAAGGACCGCCCCGTCGTGTACCGGGTTCAGGAATTTGTTGGAGTGCCAACTTGTCGCCAGTGCCGCGGTCTCCGCCTCTCCATCGCCGATGACGCATGCTGCCAGCAAACCAGGATTGTCGAAGACCGCGCCGTAGGCATGCATCAGCGAGTAACCCAATTCGCCGCCTTCGTTGATCGAACCGGGAGTCTCGGGCGAGGCGTGGCTGGGAATACCGCCGGGGAAAGAGAACTGGGTGAACAGTTTCCTCAGCCCGTCGGCATCCTGGGTGATGTTGGGATAAAACTCGCTGTAGGTTCCTTCCAGATAGGTGTTGGCAACCATGCCGGGACCGCCGTGGCCGGGGCCACAGACGTAAATCACGTTCAGATCATTCTTCCTGATCAGACGGTTGAGGTGGACATAAATAAAATTCAGCCCCGGCGTCGTCCCCCAATGACCAAGTAGTCTGCGCTTGACGTGCTCGATCTTCAGCGGCTCGCGCAGCAGGGGATTGTCGGACAGGTAAATCTGCCCGACCGAGAGATAGTTCGCCGCACGCCAGTAGGCGTTCATCCGTCGGACCACTTCTGTATTCAGTGGTTGTGCTTGTTTCATCTCAACGACAGCCATTTTCGTCATCACCTTTCTTGTGGGCTTCTCAAACCTATTTCCACACCCCAAGCGCAAGCTCGCCGCGTACCCGACAAACGTGGCGACACATCGGCTTCGTCCGGTGCTCTACGACCTCTCAAGGACGTAACCTACTTCGACGGGACCGAAATCGAATTTTGCCTGAGCAAAAAGCACGAACGTCCCGGCGCGTCGAGTATGAACCTTTCACCTTGGAGTCAAAGAAATGACATCGTCACGTTTCGTGGTCTTATTCGCAGCGCTCGTCGCCGGATCAGCGGCGTGCACGTCAAAGGAGGCCTCATCGACTCACGATTCGGCCTCAGCCGCCAACGCCGGCTCGCTCGAGGGAGCGCACAAAGCGGACAGTAGCGGCAAGGGCAGTGGCATGGCCGGGATGCCAGGAAGGGCGGGCATGTCTGGCACGATGGGTAGCGCGATGATGGACTCGATGCAGGCCCACATGCGGATGATGACGAGTAGGACCGCGGATCAGATGGCCGCGACACTCCCGACACACCGTCAGATGGTCGCGAACATGCTGTCGCAGATGACCGCGGAGATGCGGAGCATGAACATGCCCGCTGATGCCGCGCGGACGGCGACGATCGACTCTGTGCGCCAGGACCTCATTCGTCTGCCGGAGATGACGAAGTCCGAGCTCAAGCAGGCGATGCCGGCGCACCTGGCGCGCGTGTCGCGCGTCATGCAGATCCACAAAGACATGATGGCGAAGATGGGCAAGTAAGTCAGGTGCCGCGTGGCGAGTGAGCTCAGGCCATGCTCCAGTGGCCCGCACTTGGCCCCCAGGGCGATCGTCGGAATCGCTCCCGGCTCGACGACCGATAAGGCGTCACGACCGGAGGAGGCTCTCGTCCGGCACTCGAGGCGTAACAGGCAGATCTAACCGGAAGCTTTTGCGGCGAGGATCATCTGCAGCGCATCGTGGAGGAGCCCCAGGTGTTCGTTGACGATGTTCGGGTTGGTGACACGGTGAGCGCTCACCACGGAGACAGCAATATGAGCCACAGAGAGCCAACCACCGATGCTGACCTGGAAAAGCTCCAGCACGACTCATTCAAGTACTTTTTGCATGAGGCGAATACCGCCAACGGGCTGGTGATCGACAAGACGGCGCCGGACTGGCCCGCGAGCATCGCCGCTATCGGCCTCGCGCTGGCGGCATATCCCGTTGGGGTCGAGCGCGGGTATATGTCGCGTGCCGCCGCAGTAGAACGAACGCTCATCACGCTGCGGTTCTTCTGGAGCAGCCCGCAAGGTCCGGAGCCCGACGCCACCGGCTACCGAGGCTTCTACTATCATTTTCTCGACATGCAGACCGGACGGCGCGCCTCGCAATGCGAGCTGTCAACGGTGGACAGCACGTTTCTGCTGGCAGGTGCATTGACGGCGGGGCTTTATTTTGACGCGGATACGTCCGACGAGCGGGAGATCCGCTCCCTGGCCGACGC
>DASZZU010000146.1:0-3380 GCA_035544855.1 Gemmatimonadaceae bacterium
CGTCAGTGCTCGCCGACACCATTCGGCGCGTGGCGCCACGGACTTCGATCCAGATTGGCGCGCACCTTCCGTCGCTCACCACGACAAACAATATGCGCGTTGACGATCTCGCCGCCGTCGTGGATGAAGATGTAATGCACGCCTACCCGCTCTACTCCGACACCGCGCGCTCATTCCTCGATCCGGAGCTAGTGCCCTTCTCTTGCGCGCTTACTTCGGCCTTGTCCGGCAGGGGCCGATCCACACTCATGCAGGAATTCGGATTGTGCACCGCTCCGCCTGGAAGTCCAGGCCAGACCATCACCGATGATTTCCTGGGCACACCAATATCACAGTATCTCGCATCGGAAGAGGAGGCGGCGAAATACTACGACGAGGTCTTGGAGAGACTGGCAAAGACTGGCGCCGCCGGCGCCTATGCGTGGTGCTATGCGGACTACGATCCCCGGCTATTCGATCGGCCGCCCTTTACCACCGCTGTGCGCGAGCGCACCTTCGGTCTGGTGAGGGCTGACGGAAGCGAGAAGCCCGTGGCCGATGTCTTTCGCCGCTTCAGGAAACGCCGCGATGCGGGGGCGCTCGGCAGAGCAGACAGTCGCGTAGGAAGCGAGATTCCTCAGGTGCTGGACGTGACTGCTGACGAATACTACCGGGCGCCGAGCGCGCATTTCGAGCGTTTGTACGGGCGCTGGCTGTCGCGGGAGAGCCAGTGATGACTACGATCCTGCCGGAGGAGAACAGGTCATGATTCCGCCTCTCGTGCGATTCGCCACCAACCCGATCGTTCGCCCATCGCAGATAACTTTCACGCGCGCGACGGGCACTTTCAATCCCGGTGCAATTGTCGATCGCGCCAGCGGACGTGTGGTGCTCCTCGTTCGCGTTTTCGAGGAGGAGACGAAACGCTCCTGTCTCGCCCTCGCTCTCTCTTCAGATGGCGAGCGAATCGACGAGATCCGGGACCGCCCCGCAATCACGCGTGAAGCCTCATACGAAGACTGGGGAGTCGAGGATGCACGCGTCACCTATCTCGAGCAGGACCAGCTTTACGCGATCACTTATACCGGGTATTCGCCGGCGGGTCCGCGCGTTTGCCTGATCACGACCGACGATCTGCTCGCGCCGGAGCGCTATCGTCGTCACGGCCCGCGCATCACAGGGGACAACAAGAACTGCGTGATCCTTCCGCAGAAGGTCGGCGGCGCGTACGTCATACTGCACCGACCGATGCCGCGGATCGAGCTCATAAGGGTCTCTGCGCTCGAAGACTTGTGGCCCGCGGAAGGCGTCCCACTCGTCGGCCCGCGACCCAACACCTGGCGCAGCTCCCGGGTTGGCTCGGGCGCACCTCCGATCGCTACCGACATCGGGTGGCTGTTCCCCTTCCACGGCGCGACGTCGCTCGAGGAGGGAAATGTCTATTCGATGGGCTGGTGTGTGCTCGACTCCTCCAATCCCGAGAAAGTTCTCTACGTCTCCGACGCTCCCGCTCTCACACCCGAAGCGCCGTACGAGATCCAGCAGCAGCCGATTCCTCAGGTCGACATGGCGAACTTCATAACTGGTGTGCGCGTGGTCTTCCCCGAGGGGCTGGTCGAGCTCGGCGATGACCTGCTGGTTTACTACGGCGCAGCGGATGTCTGCGTAGGGGGCGCTCGGGTCAATAAGCGCGCTCTCGTCGACGCGCTCGGGAAAGAGATCGCGCTCGGACACACGGGCTTGCCCTTGTGATATCACGATCGATCGGACGCGGCAGCAAAGTTCTTGCGGCGTTCGTCGTCGCGTGTCTGTCTACTAGCTGCAATCGCGAAGCTGAGTCCGCGCTCGTCTTGCCGGCCTCCCGCCCGATAGCGATCCGACCGGACTACCTCCACCATCTCGCCCTCGGCGCCACGGTCAAAGGACGGCCCGTCCGAGTCGTCGCGCTTTACGCAAACGCGCCCGACTACCAGCCCACGGGATCGCCTGCCCGCGACGGATACGAAGGAATAGCAAGCGTCGACGATGCCGCCCGCGCATCGGTCGCGTACCTCCGGCACTACGAAACGACTGGCGATACGACCGCTCGCGACGAGGCGCTCGGGCTCCTCAACTTCCTCTCCGCGATGGAACAGGGAGACGGCGAGTTCGTCAACTTCATCGATTCGAGTGGACGGCCAAATAGGCGAGCGCCGAGCAGCAGGAAGAGCATGTCGTATTGGGGTGCGCGCAGCATCTGGGCGCTCGGCGAAGCCGTTCGGGTACTCGGAGCCGATTCATCGGCCCGCCTTGCGACGCTGCGGCCGACGCTCGATCGCGCGATGGCGAGGATGGCGCACGATATCAGTGCGGGGCACCTGCTTGGCGGATCCGTTACCGCTACGTCGGAAGCTTTGCTCGGATTGCTGGCACTCGAGCGCGCAGCATCATCTCCGCAACTTTCAGCGCTCGCAACGCAGACCGCGGAGCTTCTCGTCCGTCAATCGGCCGGCTCGTCAAGGACCCCACCGTGGGGCGCGTTCATCGATCGGCCGGATGCGGATTGGCATGCATGGGGATCCCGATCAGTGGAAGCGCTCGCCTTGGCCGCGCAGCTTCTTAACCGTCCTGACTTCGCCGCCGCCGCGAAGAAGGAAGCCGACGGATTGTGGTCGCGATTCTTGTTAGCCGGCCAGATTCCGTCGGCGATTTCCCCTAACGGAGGGGTGAAGTGGTTTCCACAAATCGCGTATGGTGTCGGCCCTATTGCCGAGGGCTATCTCGCTCTCGCAGATGCAACTGGCGACCGGCGTTACGCGATTTATGCGGGACTCGCAGCAAGCTGGTTCCTCGGCGCCAACCCCGCGGGTGTCAGCATGTACGACGAGCAGACTGGTCGGACCTTCGATGGGATCGACGGTCCGTCGTCAGGCCAGGTGAACCGGAATGCGGGGGCTGAGTCGACGATCGAGGCGCTGTTGGCGCTTCAGCGTGTCACCAGCAACCCGGATGCGGCGGAGCACCTGCATTACCGCCCGGTCGGCGATCAGTCCGCGTCGCTTGCCAGCGTTCCGGATCGGCGTGAGTACACTGGCCCCAACGGAAAGCGTCTCGTTCTTCGCCGAGGGACCTCAGGCGTGGAGATCGACCAGGACGATGAGACCGTCGGCGAGGAAGGGGGCGCCGGAGCTGGCAAACCCAGCGCACCAATCACACTGACCTACTGGCCCGCTGCAAATCCCCCTGAAACACGACTCGCCATGCGGCTCGCGGCGCAGTGGAACGCGGAGAACCCCGGCGTTCAGGTGCGTGTGCAGCCATTGCCGGCCGGTCGTTCTTCCGAAGAAGTTCTACTCGCCGCGATCGTCGCCAAGGCAACTCCGGATGTCAGCTCGAACGTCTCCTCCGCCCTGCTGGCGCGG
>DASZZU010000147.1:0-3542 GCA_035544855.1 Gemmatimonadaceae bacterium
GTCTTCACCGAAGAAGAGGGCGATGTTGTCGACCGCCGCCGAGTGTGCGCGGATCTTGTTTCGCACCCGCTCCGGAAGCTCCCCGTACTGATTCTCGGCGGCGCCTTCCGCCATTGGCGCGATGAGAGGCCGCACCATCTGCGCGTGGCCGCCCAGAGATGTGAGGCCGAGCGCGGCGGTGATTTGCCGGATCACAAAGTAGACGAGCAGAATACGCGACGTCGTGGCAGCATGAAGTCCCGCAACGACGAACCGCGCGCGTTCCTTGAGCCCCGCATGCTCGAGCAGTCCGATGACCGGGAGAACAAGCCATACGATCGCGACGTAGCGACTGGTGATGAACGCTTTCCCGAACGCGGCAACGACGGCGAGCGGCCCGAGGCCGCTGGCAATTCCAGTGGCGAGACCCGCCACGGTAACGACCAGGAGTGGATTCATCCGAAGGACGAATCCGATCACCACGATTGCTACCCCGACGAGGGTCAGCATCCTAACTGGCGATGGCCTCGATCCGCCGCGGGGTCAGCGGGGATGAGACCAGATCACGCGCACGCTGGAGCGCGTCATCCAGATTCGAAAAGACATTCTCGGAACCGATCTCTTCCAGTACAGTTGAACCCGTCAGAGCAACCAGTGGCTGCATGTGTACGTCAGAGAGAAGCACCACGGTCCCATCCTTCCGGCTTCGGTGCACCACGTCCTTGAGCGCGTGCATTCCGGAGGAATCGAGAAGCAGCACGTCGCGCATGCGGATTATCAGCACCTTTGGTTTCCCGGCGATCCGAGCCAGCGTGTCTTTGAATGTTTCCGCCGCGCCGAAGAAGAAGGCGCCGTTGATCTCATAGACCTCGACGCCGGGCGGAATGTCCCGAAGCCGCACGCCATTCTCATCGGATGCGTAGCGGTCCGCATCGTCTTCCTCGAATTCCTGCTTGAACGCGCGCACGTTGGTTACCTCAGCCATCCTCTTCATGAACAGGAAAGCAGCAAGCACCATCCCCACGCTGATCGCGACGGTGAGATCGATGAGGACCGTCAACAGGAATGTCGTGAGCAGGACCGCAACATCGCTTTTTGGAGAACGGAGCTCCGCCAGAAAAGTCCGCCACTCACACATGTGATAGCTCACAACGACCAGAATCGCCGCAAGCGTCGCCATCGGTATGAGTCCGGCCCATCTACCCGCAAACACAGTGATGAGGAGCAACGTGACCGCGTGAATGATCCCCGCGACAGGGGTCCTCCCGCCATTCTTTATGTTCGTCGCGGTGCGCGCGATCGCGCCGGTTGCAGGGATTCCCCCAAACAGAGGGGACGTGATGTTGGCGACGCCCTGCGCGATGAGCTCCATGTTGGAGCGATGACGTCCGCCGATCATTCCGTCCGCAACGACTGCCGATAGCAGCGACTCGATCGCCGCCAGAAACGCGATCGTGAACGCCGGGCCGACGAGGGCGGTGACCTCCACGAGCGACAGATGCGGGATTTGCGGGTGTGGCACCGACGCGCTGATCTCACCGAAGCGTGTGCCGATCGTTTCGACCGGCAGGTGCATCATCTTCACCAACAGCGTCGTCACTATCAGAGCGACGAACGGACCAGGAATCCTGCGATTCACCCTTGGCCAAATCAAAATTATCCCGAGCGCGAGAGAAGATACGGCTATGGCGCTCGGCGTGACACCCGTGACGCTTTTCGCGTACGCGAGCCATTTACCGATGAAATCAGCGGGCACCACTCCTATACGCAGTCCAAAGAAATCCTTGATCTCGCCTGAGAAGATGATGAGCGCGATTCCGCTCGTGAAACCAGTGATGACGGGGTGTGGAATGAACTTGATCATCGTCCCGAGCTTGGCGATTCCCATTCCGATGAGAATCACCCCCGCCATTAGCGTCGCCACGGTGAGTCCATCGATGCCGTACTTCTGGACAATGCCGTACACGATGACGACGAATGCTCCGGTTGGTCCGCCGATCTGAACCCGGGACCCGCCCAGAAGGCTGATCAGAAATCCTGCGACGATGGCCGTCCAAAGGCCCCGATCGGGGGTCACGCCGCTGGCAATCGCAAACGCGATGGCGAGCGGCAGCGCGACGATGCCCACGATTACTCCAGCGGTGAGATCGCCGAGGAATTTCTCGCGGTCATAGTCTTTGAGCGCGGTTACTATTTTTGGAACGAGCATGGACTGTTGCCGTTGAGCACGATTGGATGGGATGCTGGGTCGCGTTGACCCGACGTGCTCGAAAGTTCGGAGTACCTAGAGCGATCTACAAGAGGCGGCCGTGTCCCGGGATCAGGTTACCTGCCCAGCCAGTAGCTAACCTTGACCTGAAATACATTCGTCGGACGATCGCGGAAAATCGCCCAGACTCTGTCGGTCATCATTTGCTTCCGATAGTTACAGTTCGCGTTGGGATTCAGCGATGGCAAGGACGCGCTTTCGAGGACCGGATGCGCCTGTTTGTCCGATCGAGTGCAGCTCGAAGTCCACGTGCTAGCTTTGCTGCGTCGTCGTTCGCCCAGAAATGCATGAAGAACAGGCGGGGCTGTTCGTCGATCATGTGACTGTGGATCGCCGTGACCTCAATGCCATTCTCGCTAAGGGTCCAGAGAACTGGATTCACTTCTCTCCCGAGCAAGACGAAGTCTCCCGTGATTGCGGCTTTCCCTCCAAGCGTGGGTTGAAAGTTGATCGCGGTGGCGACCCCCATCGTGGGCGGGACCTCTTGACCTTCGTCGCAAATTCTCTCGCGGCGCGGGACACTGAGCTGATACACGCCTCCGTTCACCTTACCGGTAACGCCTAGCGCTTTGGCCACCGTTGCGGTGTCGAGATCAAAGGCGATCGGAGTCGGGGTCGGGGTCGGGGAGGACGGCGGGCCAAGAGGTGTGTTCGTGAACTCGAGAGCGGTTCGCATCGCCTTGGCGATCCTTTCAGCGTTACCTATGGCCCGAATGTGCATATACATCACTCGCGGTGACTCACCCAGCAAATGATTGTGCAGGGCGGTCTGGTCGACCCCGTTCTGCTGTAGGCTCGCCATCACGGTCGTCACCTCACTCTCCAGCAGGACCAGATCACCCATCACCATTGCGTGATCCGCAATTCGCTGAAAGGCTACCCATGATCCAAGAGCCAGCGTGGGCTTAAGCGTGACTCCGTTCACCACTACGCTAAGATCGCTGCGCGGAAAGCTGAACTTGATGACGCCACCCGGATTGGGCGTGCCCTTCCGACCGAGCGCATTCTCGACCGCGCTCCAATCGGGCGATGAGGGCCGCTTTGTCCGTCTGGCCTGTGCATCTGCCCTGCCTGCAATCGCCGAAGCCACGCCCCAGACAAGAAGAGCGCGCCCAAGGAACGCCACTGCGGAACTCATAGTTTCTCGTGCCACATAGAATGGGGAACGACGGGCCGGGGACTTATTAAGAGGCGCCGGTCAGAATCGAACTGACGAATAGCAGATTTGCAGTCTGCCGCCTTACCACTTGGCCACGGCGCCGTGCAACAAAGTTATCCGGTTTTGAGGCCCCAG
>DASZZU010000148.1:0-2246 GCA_035544855.1 Gemmatimonadaceae bacterium
CGAGATTCACCTTGCTGCGAAGCTCTCGCACCCTCACATACTCCCCCTCTTCGACTCAGGCGAGGCGAACGGCTGCCTTTACTATGTGATGCCAAACGTCGAAGGATTGTCTCTTCGCGATCGTATGAAAACAGAGGGGAAGCTTCCGGTCGAAGATGCGCTGAAGGTGGTACGCGAAGTCGCAGACGCGCTCGACTACGCGCACCGGCACGGCGTGGTCCACCGTGACATCAAGCCAGAGAACATCATGCTGCACGACGGGCACGCGATGGTGGCGGACTTTGGCATCGGGAAAGCTCTGAGCGCAGTGGATGACCAACTCTTCACACAGACGGGCGTGAGCGTGGGCACGCCGGCGTACATGAGCCCCGAGCAGGCATCGGGCGACGCTGTCGACGGCCGCACCGACATCTACAGTCTCGGATGCGTGCTGTTCGAGATGCTCACTGGAGAGCAGCCGTTCACGGGTCCGACGGCACAGGCAGTCATCGCCAAGCGGTTCGTACAAACGCCGCCCGACGTCACGGGGCTGCGCGAGGGTGTGTCGCGCACGATTGGGAAAGTCGTGCAGCGTGCACTGGCGCGCGCGCCTGTCGACAGGTTCGAGACTGGGGCCAGTCTCATCGCGGCGTTGGCAATGACCGATTCTGCATCGCACTCTGAATCTCCGGAAAAGTCCATCGCGGTACTACCCTTCGCGAACTTGAGCTCGAACGCCGAGGACGAGTACTTCTCCGATGGCATGACCGACGAGGTGATCAACGCGCTGGCGCACCTGCCTGGCATTCGCGTGGCGGCGCGCACATCGGCGTTCGTCTTCAAGGGCCAGCGCGTGGATCTGCGGAATATCGCCCAGCAGCTTCGCGTGCAAACGATTCTCGAAGGCAGCGTGCGGCGGGCCGGGAGTCGCGTGCGGATCTCCGTCCAACTCGTCGGTGCGGCCGACGGGTTGCATCTCTGGAGCGAACGCTATGACCGCGAGCTCGCCGACGTGTTCGCGTTGCAGGACGAGATCGCACAGGCCATTTCCCACGCCCTTGAGGAGCAGCTCGGCGGCGGCGTAGGCGCGACAAGGTCGCGGGAGACACCACCGGAGCGACCAGACCGTACACCACGCGCGCCGGTAAATCCCGCAGCGTACGATATATATCTGCGCGGCCGCTTTCTGTTCGAACAGCACGCGGCGACGGAGGCCATTGCGTCCTTCGAGAGCGCGGTGGCACTCGATCCGAACTTCGCGCTCGCTCACGCCTGGTGCGCCTGGTCGAACATGCTGGCAGCGAACCTCAACATGTTGCCGGCCCTCACCGCGTACCCACGTGGGCGCGCGGCGGCAGACCGTGCCCTCGCGCTTGAACCGGATCTGCCCCAAGCGCTACTAGCCAGAGCCTTCGTCGCAGCGTGGTTCGATTGGGACAATGCCCGCGCGGAGAGGCTCGTCCGAGACGTGTTGGCGCTGGCGCCTGGGTTGACGTACGCACACGACCTGCTTGGCTGGACACTTGTCAGCGCCGAAAGGCTCGAAGAAGGAGTCGAGTCCATCGAGCGCGCCTATGCGCTGGATCCGCTTTCCGACTTTATGCTTTACAACTTCGCCATGATACTTCACTTAGCCGGTGAGCCGACGCGAGTGATCGAAGTGCTTCGTCCGGCCCTCGTGCGCTCGCCCGGCGACGGGCGACTGCTTTTGCTTTTGGGCACTGCGCTCTTCGTCGCCGATCGGCTGCCGGAGGCTCGCGCAGTGCTCGAGCGGGCTCGCGAGCTGACTCCCACGAACGCACAATTGCGGGGAACTCTCGTCTGTGTCCTCGCGGCGATGGGCGACACAGAGGGAGCCCGGCACCGGCTGGTCGAGGTGGAGGAGCAGGCCGAGCGTGGCGTGGGCTCGCCAGTCGAAGTGGCTTGCGCCTACCACTGGCTTGGGGACGACGACCGCGCGTATGCATGGCTCGAGCGCGCGTTTCAGGCACGCTCTCTCTGGATGACGTTCCTACACCTCGAGCCGCGTCTCCGGCGCATGCGGGGCACGCAACGATTCGAGGAGTTGGTGAAGAGAATCGGCATCGCGCCGGTGCATGAAAGCGTACACATTGCTCAATGAATCCGTCGCTTCAGTTAATCGACGAGCGAAAACAGAATGACTGAGCTCGTTGACCAAGTGCAGCGCGCGTTCACCACCTACACAATCGAGCGTGAGCTGGGCAGCGGTGGAATGGCCACCGTTTATCTCGCGCACGACAAGAAAC
>DASZZU010000149.1:0-3465 GCA_035544855.1 Gemmatimonadaceae bacterium
GAGGAACACCACGAAGATCTCAGCGACCCGGCCGCGCACGACGAAGTAGTGAGGTTGGCCGACAGACTACAGGCCTCCATTGAGAACGGCCGGCCAGTGTGGATCCCGCGGCTCGGCGGCTCCGAGATCGCGGCGAAGAAAATGTTGGCCGAGATGGGCGTCCGGTCCGTGCAGTTGGGGGGAGCACCCTCCGCGGATTCACAGCGAGTCCGACCAGATGATTTGCCCTCGCTCGGCCTTTCGCTCGGACTTTTCAAGACCGCGCAGCTGGTGCGGACGCGCAGCTTCGTCAACACCTTCCGAGACTTCACCGTCGTAGATCTCGAAACGACCGACAAGGACGTGGAGCGCGCGGAGATCGTGGAAATTGCCGCCGTCCGCGTTCGCAACGGCCGCACGGTCGACGAGTACCACACCCGGGTGAAGCCAAGGGTGCCGATTACCGCGGGCGCCCTAGGCACACACGGAATCTCTGAAAGCGACGTAGCGAACGCGCCGTACCTCGAAGAGATCTGGCCCGGCTTCCGTGATTTCTGTGGATCAGATGTGCTCGTCGCGCACAACGGCTACCAGTTCGATTTCCCGATTCTGCGGAGGATGGCCGCCAAGCTTCCTCGCGGTGCCGACTTCTCGACTTACGACACGCTCCCTCTCGCCCGCACGCTCCACTCGACCAGCCGAAAGCTCGAGCACCTCGCGCGTCGGTACGGCATCAACGCCGGCCAGTCACACAGCGCGCTCGACGACTGTCGCACTCTCGCGCGACTCTTTCCCGCGCTCGGTGAAACCAAAGTCGAATACGCGCGGAAGACTGCTCTTGTGAATCTCCTCGACCAGCTCGCTGTAGGTCTGGCTCTCAGCGATCGGGACTCTCTCTGCGACGAAGCGCGCAAGTTCTTCGAGTTCGTTCCTGTCTATGCGCTCGGCCGACACAGCGATTGCCTCGATTCCTATCGGGTCGAGCGTGATTCGCGCGGCGACGCGTCGCTCCCGACTGTCGATGATCTGATCACCCTTCTCGGAGGTCACGACATGATGGAACGACTCCGGGCGGAGCGAACGGCCGACAAGCGATATCCGGAGACGATGGCGAGACTGCGTCGGCTCATCGACGCGTGCGCCAGCGGTGAGCTCCCGGCGCAGATCTGCGCGTTCCTCGAGCGGGCCGTACTGTCGAAGCACGACGGGGTCGAGACAGCGCGCGACCGCGTCAATCTCCTCACGCTGCATTCGACGAAGGGGCTGGAGTTTTCGCGCGTCTACATCGTCGGCGTGGAAGACGAGCAGTTCATCCCGATGCCGCCGAGCGGAGAGCTGAGAAAAATCGAGCTGGAGGAGGCGCGACGTCTCCTTTACGTCGGAATGACGCGGACCAAGCAGCGGCTGGTGATGACGCGGGTACAGGTGAGAGGCGAGAAGACGACCGGTGGCCACCGGTTCCTCGACGAGATGGGTCTTGCACCCAAGTCTCCACGGGCGATATGATGGAGGCACGGACGCAGCCAGCAGGTACCGAATGGCGCGTCGCCGTCGGCGGAGAGGAAACGAGCGCCGTTTTTGATGCCGCAACATCGGGAGAGCAGGGAATCGTTTTCGTCTGCGCGCATGGCGCTGGCGGAAACATGAACGATCGCGGAATCCTCCAGACCGCCAACACTCTCCGCTCGCGCGGACTCGGCGTCGTCCGCTTCAACTTCCTCTACAAAGAGAAGAAATCCAGCCGGCCCGATCCGATGCCGCGCCTCAAGGAGTGCATCACCGCCGTCGTCTCACGAGTGCGCGAAGAGATCGAGCCGAAGACGTTGATAATCGGTGGACGATCGATGGGGGGACGCGCCGCATCGATGCTGGCCGCCGACGGATTCGGGTGTGACGGACTGCTGCTCCTCGCCTATCCGCTGCATCCGCCGGGTAAACCCGATCAGCTGCGTGACGCGCATCTTCCGGCGATCAGAGTCCCGGTCATATGCTTCAGCGGGACGCGCGACCCGTTCTGCACTCCGGAGCTGATGGAAGCGGTGCTCAAACGCGTGAAGACTGACTGGGAGATGCATTGGATGGAGGGCGCCGATCACAGCTTCCACGTTCTCAAATCTTCAGGAACGACCGATGCCCAGGTTCTCGACGAAATCGGCAATGCGACTGAGAAGTGGGTCGGCCGCTTAACGACTCGATAGCACGCCCGTGACCTCTGATTCCGCACCGGCCGCAGGCATACCCGCGACTGCGCCCACCCCCAAGGCGCAGCCAGGACGCCGACGGTACGACCGCTCCATCGTCGAAGGTCCGCTCTCTCCCGCGGTCTGGAAGCTCGCATGGCCTACGATGCTCACCAACATCATCGGCGGACTTCAGGGAATGGTCGATCAGGCGCTGGTCGGCAACATGATCGGCTACAAGGCGAACGCCGCGATCGGCGTAAGCTCTCAGCTGTGGATCATAGTCATCATCTTCATCTCGTCACTCTTCACTGGAATGAGTGTTCTCGTTGCGCGCTTCGCCGGCGCCGGCGACCATGACAAGGTGGACCGCACTGTCTACCAGGCATTCATTGCTGCGATCGGCCTTTCGCTGTTCGTGATGGCGCCCATCGGATACTTCGCGTCGCCCGCACTGCTCGATTTTGTGAACGCCGCGCCCGCTGTGAAAGCCGAAGCACTGCCGTTCCTGCGAACAATGTTTCTTTTCAGCAGCGGCATGCTCATGTTCTTCATGCTGAGCGGCGCGCTGCGCTCCGCCGGCGACGCGCGCACTCCGATGATTTTGGGCGTCAGCATGACTGTACTGAACGTCGTGCTGAACGTCATCCTGATCCGCGGACTCGGTCCCATTCCCGCATTTGGAACGAAGGGCGCCGCGATGGGAACGTGCATAGCATCGGGGCTCGTGGCGGTTTACTCGCTGTGGAAGCTCTGGAACGGCGGATGGGTGGTCTCGTTTCCGCGCGGACGCGGCTGGGGCCCCGACTGGCAGATCATCCGGTCGCTGTTCCGGTTCGGACTACCGACCGGAATTCAGGGAATCGCGATGAACATCGGCGGCGTGTTGATGCTGGCATTCGTCGGATCACTCCCCCAAAGTGCGGCAGCACAGGCAGCCTTCACCGTGGGTTATACGCAGCTCTTCTCGCTCATCACGTGGACGTCGGTTGGTCTCATGGGGGCTTCCGCGGCGATCGCCGGGCAGAACCTCGGCGCGGGCAAGCCCGATCGCGCCGTTGCGGGCGTCCGTGTCGCGGCGGGCATCGGTCTCTCGAGTGCGGCCATCGTCGGTGCGCTCTTCCTGTTCTTCCCGCGCCAGCTCCTCGCGATATTCGGGATGCACGATCCCGGTGTGGTCGAGATCGGCGTACAGCTTCTGCGCGTGCTCGCCGTCTCGGGACTCTTCATCACAGTCGCGCTCACCTACACCGGCGGGCTACAGGGAACGGGCGATACCAAGAGTCCACTTTATATCTCGATCATC
>DASZZU010000150.1:0-9318 GCA_035544855.1 Gemmatimonadaceae bacterium
CCCGTGAAGGGATCTGGCGGGCACAGCGTCGGGACCCTGTGCATCATGGACAAGCTGCCGCGCGAGTTCACCGACGACGACCGTGAGACGCTGCGCGACCTGGCCGAGAATGTCGAGAAGGAGCTGAAGGCGAACTCCAAGGCCAAGACCAAGAAGAAGGTCGAGGCGCCCCCAGACTAGCATCTCGGCAGTTTCGGCTGTCGGAACTGCCACTGAAGACTACCGGCCGGGGGCTGTCGGCTTCAAAGCTGTGAGCTACGGGGGTACAGACCGGGCACATAGGTGAGCTAAAAACCGGTACATAGGTGAGCCAGCCTCGGCAGCAGTTGTGATCTTCCGCGTGATCGACAACAGAACATTGGGTGGGGTGTCAAGATTGGCCGCTCCACCGGACTCGGGGAGTAACCCGTTTGGTGTTGGAATCGAAGTCTCCGAGCTCGAGAGAGCCGTAGGCGATGGTGAAGATGTCGTGCTTTCCCCATCGACCAGCCGAATGAGCTATCTCGCCACGGGCACCTCCCGGAGGATGCCCGAATGTGAAGCCGCCGCGGTGCTGGCTCACCTATCAACCGGTTTTTTGCTCACTAATCATCCCGGTCTGTACCCCCGCAGCCCACAGCCTGCAGGCCGACCGCCCCCAGCAGGTAGTCTTCAGTTGCCGTTCCTACCCGCTCTTGCGCCCATAGCGACTGCAAAGGTATCGTTAGCTGTGCTAACGATCTCGCCAGGGGTGTACCATGCCAAATGATGTCGGACCCGCCCTCGAACGCATCAAGCAAATCGCGGTACCAGTGCGCGACGTGAAGGAAGCCGCGCGATTCTATCGGGACACGCTCGGATTGAGGCACCTGTTCGATGCCCCTCCCGCCCTTTCCTTTTTCGATTGCGGTGGTGTGCAACTGATGCTCGCGGGCCCCGAGGCCCAGGGTAAGGACGGAGACCAGCAGCATCCGGTGCTCTTCTACGACGTCAGCGACATCAGGAAAGCGCACGCGCAGATCGAATCTTCCGGCGCGAAGACCATCGAAAAACCCCACGTCATCGCCCGCATGAACGGGCGCGAGATATGGATCGCTTCCGTTTCCGATGGTCAGGGAAACGTCGTCAGCCTGATGAGTGACGTCGCGGAGGCGTGAGCGCGACGCTCTAGCGCTCGCCGACCAGCTCCACTCGGCGGCGATTCATCTCCTCCGGCACTTGCGCAAGGAGGACGACGCCAGCGGACTCTCCGCGCCGCGACTCTCCGCGCTTTCAGTGGTAGTCTTTGGCGGCCCCATTACTCTGGGCCAGCTCGCGAGGGCGGAGCAGGTCAAGCCGCCGACGATGACCCGGATCGTAACCGGGCTGGAAAAAGATGGCCTGGTGCGAAGAAAGGGTGACAAGCGAGACAGACGGCTGACGAAGATCTACGCGACACCCAAAGGCGAGAAGGTGCTCGTCGCGGGCCGAGCACGACGCGTTGAATTGCTTGCGCGCGCAGTGGAAAGGCTCGGCGCGACCGAGCTGGCGGAGCTGGGTCGTGGGGCTCAACTTCTCAGGGAGCTGATCGATTCCATGCGAAGAGAACAATGAGTCGCCCTCGTTCTGATCTCGAGGCGCTGCGTGAGGATCTACGTAAGGTCTACGACGGCGACCCGTGGCACGGCTCGTCGATCACCGAGGTCCTCAAAGGAGTCGACGCGGACGTCGCCGCACGCCGATCAATTCCCAACGCCCACACCATCTGGGAGATCGTGCTGCACATGACGGCTAGGAACCGTGATACGTGGGCTGCTTCAGCATCACACCTATCACGAGGGGCAGATCGCCATCCTCAAGCGCGCGGCGGAAACGGCTAAGAGTTAGACCAGTTGTGGCGACCCAGCCACCACCGTTCAGTTATTCCGAGTAGAGCCAGATCGTTCCGCTGAAGTTGATCGACAGCGTCCTCGTTCCACCAAAGACGTTGCTGTTGTTGAGCGTGCCCTGGTAAGTGCTGAGGTTGCCGGTGCTGCTCTGGGATGGGAAGAACGACACGACGTTATTGCTCTGGGACCAGGTGCCCAATTCCGTGTACGACCTGTTAAGGGTCTGCGTGCCGGTATACTCCGTGTAAAGCTGCTGGTCGCTGTAGCTACCATCGCTGTTAAGGGAGTAGTCGTCGCTCATAACGGTGAGCGTGTTGCCGGTGTTGTTATCTACATACGAATACGGAACGGGGTTTCCGTTCACTCTCTGCAGAAAGTAGACGCCGTCTGCCCTGGCATTGTTGCCGGTTAGATCCGAGCAGGCCGTGGCGCCTCCGACGAGTAACGCGGCGGCCATAAGAACTTTTAGACGAGCCATCATTGGTTGATCCTCAATAGGGGTCCATGGCGGGAGCCTTCGAAAGAAAGGAGCCACGGCCTTCGCGCCGCCAGAATGATGTGACAGCTGAGCCTCCCGGATGTTCCCTCAAGGGCCGCAAAAAGCCCTGCCGGGTTGGCCCGCATTTCGCCTAATTAAGAGCTGACTCAAACTCCGTAGAAGGATGAATAAGCCTTTATGCTCGCTCTAGTCATGGCTCTGCGGGGCACACGCCCCGCCGTTCGGTTTATTACGTTGCCCTTGGCGCTAGCCATCGTTGCTGGCTGCAAGGCAAGGGAGACTTCAGGCGCCGGCAAGTCCGCAAATGCGCAGACCTGGGCGCCGGAAAAGCTGACTTCAGTCCAAGGCGTCCCGGCAACTGAGATCGAGACACTGATCCAGAAGAAGCTCGACGGTCCGAGGCTCCCGAAGATCGACGACGACCAGTGGGGTCACACCCGGCGCCTCTACAAGCTGTACGGGAATAATTCCCTCTGGCTCACCAGCGATGGGCTGCACAAGGTACGCACCAAGGCCCTGACGAACGCAATTCTCGCCGCTAACGGCGACGGAATGCGCCTCGACAATTATCCGATTAGTGCCCTGACCCAGGCGATCGGCGCCGTCAAGCAGACCAAGACCCCAACAGCCGACCAGCTGGCGACCGCGGACGTCCTGCTCACCGCGTCTTACACAGCGTTGGGCGAGGATCTGCTCACCGGACAGGTCGATCCGCGCACGGTTGCACAGGCGTGGCACGTCGATCCTGAAGAGGAAAATGTCGACAGCGCCCTCGTCAGGAACCTCCGCTACGAACAGCTCGACAAGGCGCTCGCGACCATGCGACCGACTGATGACGACTACGCCGGCTTGAGCCAGCAGCTTCAGAATTATCGTACCCTCGTCGTGAAGGGAGGCTGGCAGAAAATTCCCGCGACGGAAAACGTGAAGCCCGGCGCGTCCGCCGACCCCGCGGTACTGGCCGCGCTCCGCAACCGACTGGCGGCAGAGGGAATCGTTCCAGCCAATGGGGTCAACAAGGCGTCGATGATTCCTTCGCTTCAGCAACCCAAGGCATCGTCAGGGAGCGTCTACGATCGCGATCTTGCCGGAGCGGTTGCGCTATTCCAGGCCCGGCATTCGATCAACGTCGACAGCGCCCTCGGCAAGGCAACCATCGACGCGATGAATGTCCCGGCCGATTACCGGCTGGGCGAGATCGCCGCGAACATGGAGCGTTACCGCTGGCTGCCGAGGAGCTTTGGCTCGCGGTACATCTTCGTGAACGTGCCCGCGTTCAAGCTCGAAGCGTACGACAGCGGCCAGAAATCCCTGGAGATGAAAGTCATCGTCGGCCAGGAATACCAGGACAAGGCAACGCCTGTGTTCGCCGATTCCATGGAAACGGTGGTGTTCCGTCCCTATTGGAACGTGCCACCGGACATCGCGGCCAAGGAAATCTTTCCCAAGGGCCCCGGATATCTCGAGCGCGAGAACATGGAGACCTATCAAGAGAACGGACAGACGCGGGTCCGTCAGCGGCCTGGTCCGAAAAACGCGCTTGGGTACGTGAAGTTTTTATTCCCGAACGACTTCAACATTTACCTGCACGACACGCCCAACCACGGGCTGTTCAACAAGGACGTGCGCGCATTCAGTCACGGCTGCATTCGTCTGGAAAAGCCGGCCGAGCTGGCGCAATGGGTTCTGGGATGGCCGGCGGACAAGGTGCAGCAGGAAATGCAAACTCCGCCCGACAACAAGGCTGTAAAGGTGCCACACAAGATTCCGGTTTACATCACCTATTTCACGACGTACATGAACAACGGTCAGCTGTACTTCGGCAACGACCTTTATAACCGGGATGACAAGCTCGTGCCGGTAGTCATGCCGGGCGCGTTGCCAAGTAAGGAAGTCGTGGACGCGGTTCAGGCGCTGCGAAGAATTGCCAGCGCGTGAGCCAAAGGTAGTCTTCAGTGTTCACCGTCCTGTCCGCTTCCCTGATCGTGCGTCGAAGATGTGAATCCCCTCGGGCCGCACGCGAATCGAGACTTTCTCACCAGCGGTAATGCGCGGCTGCACCGGCGCAATGGCAACCGCACGGCCGCCGTCCGACAATGTCACGTACACGATCTGCTCATTGCCCATCGGCTCGACGACTCCGACCTCGGCGCGTACGACTCCGTCACCAGGCGCGCTGTCGTCGGTGATCTCGAGGTGCTGCGGCCTGATGCCAAGAACGACTCGCCCGTCGACTCCGGCCTCGCAGGGAACCCGAATCGTGAAATCGGCGCCCTGGAACGTGCACATCCCGCCGCTTCCGATGCGCGTCAAAACACCCTCGAAGAAATTCATCCCCGGACTTCCGATGAAGCCGGCGACGAACTTGTTGGCGGGCTCCTCGTACAGCTTCATCGGGGTGTCGACCTGCTGCAACACACCTTCCTTCAAGACCGCGATGCGGTCGCCCAGGGTCAAAGCTTCCGACTGATCGTGGGTGACGTAAACCATCGTCGCCCCGAGCTTTCGATGCAGGCGTGCCAGCTCCACGCGCGTTTCCACTCGAAGCTGCGCGTCGAGGTTCGATAGCGGCTCGTCGAAGAGGAATGCGAGTGGCTCGCGCACGATGGCACGCCCCAGCGCTACACGCTGCCTCTGGCCACCCGAGAGCTGCGCCGGTTTCCGGTCCAGGAGCGCGTCCAATCCAAGCGATGCGGCGACAGCGCGAACGCGGTCTTCGATCACACTCCGTGGTTGTTTCCGGATGGTGAGGCCGAAGCCGAGGTTGTCTCTCACCGTCATGTGCGGATAGAGCGCGTAGTTCTGGAAGACCATCGCGATGTCGCGCTGCTGGGGTGGAAGGTCGGTGACGTCGCGCTCGCCAATCCGAATGACGCCATCGCTCACTCGCTCGAGCCCGGCCATCAGCCGTAGCACAGTCGACTTGCCGCTTCCTGAAGGACCGACGAGCACCAGCAGCTCGCCGTCCGCGGCCTCGAGGCTCAGGTCGCGTGCAGCGACGTAACCGTTGGGATAAGTCTTGTCGACGTGCTCCAGTGCAATGCGCGCCATCAAATTTCTCCGTTAGCCTTTGACCGCTCCGGCCGTCAGTCCTTGCACGATGCGGCGCTGGAATATCAACACCATGGCTGCTACCGGCGCAGTGGCTACGACGGCAGCAGCGAGGATCTCTCCCCACGGAACCTGATACTGGCCGCGAAACAGCGCGATCGCTACCGGCACAGTTTGCCGCTCGGGTCCGAGCGTGAACGACAGGGCGAAGAGAAACTCATTCCAGCAGTAGATGAAGGTCAGGATTCCCGTCGTCGCCAGACTCGGGATCGCAAGCGGAAGCAGAATCTTCGTGAAGCTCTGTCGTCGAGTCGCTCCATCGACGTGCGCTGCTTCTTCGAGATCCTTGGGTATCTGTCGAATGGACCCGGTGAGAACCCAGACAGTGAGCGGCATCGCAAACGTCATGTACGGCATGATCAGGCCGGGATACGTGTCGATCAGGTGCAGGGACCGCAGCAGAAGGTAGAGCGGGCTCACGATCGAGATCTGCGGAAACATCGTCACGGCCAGGATGAACGCCATGATCGCGGCCTTGCCCTTGAATTCGAGCCGCGCGAGAGCGTATGCAGCGAGCGTTCCGACGAAGAGGCAAAAGATGGTCGTCGTTCCCGCTACGATGAGCGAGTTCCTTATCGGCGTGATGAAGTCACGCTCGCCAAACAGCGCCCGATAGTGATCCAGGATGATCTGCTGTGGCCAGAGCGAGGGATCACGGAAGAGCGCGGCGTCGGGCGTGAGCGAGGCGACGATCGCCCAATAGAACGGGAAGAGCGTGAACAGCATCAGCACTATGAGCGCAGCGCCGAAGAGCAAGCGGCCCGTCCTGATGCTCGTCACGTCTCTTCCCCACCCAGCCGCACGCCGAGTCCGCGGACGTATACCAACGCGAGGCCGAAGGTGATCGCGAAGATCACGACGGAGAGCGCCGAGCCGTATCCGAAACGCAGGTTCTGAAGGAGGGCGTTGAAGGTGTAGAGCGCAACCGGCTCGGTCGACGTCCCCGGGCCGCCGCCGGTGAGCACGTAAATGAGATCGAAGACCCGGAATCCATCGAGGGTTCTGAAGATCAGGGTGACGAGGATCGCCGGCTTGAGCAGCGGCAGTGTGATGTGGCGCAGCTGCCACCATGCATTGGCTCCATCGACCGCCGCCGCTTCGTAGAGACTGAGATCGATGTTCTGGAGTCCGGCGAGCAGGAGCAGCGCGACGAATGGCGTCGTCTTCCAGACGTCGGCGAGAATCACCGGCACCCACGCGGTCGACGTCTGGATGAACCAGACCATCGGCTGCTTCAGAATGTGGACGTCAACCAACAAGGCGTTGGCGATACCGCCCTGCGATTCGAAAATGAATCGCCAGAGAAGCGCCGCCACGACGGTGGGAATTGCCCATGGCACCAGCACCGCCGCGCGCACGAACCCTCGTCCGCGAAATACGCGATTCATCGCCAGGGCGAGGAAGAGACCAATCAGCAGCTCGAGCGAGATCGACACAACGGTGAAGAACGCCGTGTGGGCCAGCGCCGCCCAGAAGCGAGGATCCTTTGCGATCTCGACGTAGTTCGCGAGTCCAATGAATGGCTGACCGAGCCAGGGCATCCGCAGCTCGTGAAGGTGCAGCGATTCCCACACCGTCCACCCAAGTGGAAAGATCGCGATCAGCGCGATGACCGAGAGCGCGGGAGCGACCAGCGCCCACCCGAGTCGGGCTTCATATCCGAGACGGGAGATTTTCCTCATTCGGAATGGCCCGCGGTGCTCGACGCGGCTGGCGCGGGTGCACTTTGCCCCGACGACATCAGCTTTCGCATTCCGGTGCGCTCGATGAGCGCGTCGATGCGCTTGGCGGCGGAATTGAGCGCGTCCTGAGGCTCCGCCTGGCGCACCAGGGCGCGGTGCAGCTCGATCTGGAGAATCTCCGACAGCTCCGTATAAATGGGAGTCACGGGCCGTGGGGTCGCGCTCTCTATCGCACGACGCGCGTCGTCGAGCGGAATTGCGATCGCGGCGCGCAAGCGCGGATCACTATAGAGCGCCGCGCGCGTCGGATATTGCCCAACTGCCTGTGCGCGCTCGAGCATCTGCTCGGGCGCCGCGAGATACTCGATCAGGCGATAGGCGGAGTCGGGCGATTCGGTGTAGGCGTTGATGGCGAGCTGCGCACCGCCGAGTGCGGCTGTTGAATGACCGCCTCTTTCACCGGACGCAGGCATCGGAGATACCGCGAACTTCCCCGCGACACGCGATTGGGTCTTGTCACTCATCGCCGCCACAGGGTACGGCCAGTTTCGCATGAATACCGCCGTGCCGTTCTGGAAGGCAAAGCGCGCTTCTTCCTCGTGCCAGGTGAGCACGTCGAGCGGAGCGATGTGCCATGTGTACAGCTCGTCGCGCATGAACTGAAGCGCGCGCACTGCTTCCGGCTGATTGACGACGACTCTCCCGCTGTCATCGAGAATTCTTCCGCCGAATGCTCCCAGGTATTCGACGAAGCCGGTGATGAGTCCTTCGTAGCGGGCGCCCTGCCAAACGATTCCAAACCGCGGCCCGCCGGGACGCGCCATCGCCTGCTTCGCGTCTGTGACGAGCTCACCCAGGGTGCGAGGCTCGTTGGGGACGAAATCGGTGCGTCGATATAGTAGTCCGACGTCGGCGAACCACGGCAGCGCGTACAGCTGCCCCGCCCAGGTATTGGCGGTAATCGTAGCCGGAAAGAATTCATCCGATGCGGGCGCGAATCGCGTGAGCGGCAAGACCCATCCGGCCGCCGCGAATTCGGGAGTCCAAACGACATCGAGCTGGAGGATGTCCGGGTTTCCGACGCGCGCGTTGAGCCACTGCACGTACAGCTGATGCCGCTGGGAAGCGTCGTCGGGGGTGCGCTGGAGCTCGACTCGAATGTCGGGATGGAGCTGCATAAACTTCTGGAGCTGCTTCGCGACGAGCGTCCCTTCGGCGCCGAGCGCGCTGCCGGAGAACGTGAGAACGGTCTGGTGCGATTTTGGGGTCCGCGTGCACCCGGCGAGAAATCCCGCAGCCGTGAGCAGGAGAGTAACCCTAGCAAATCTCACGAAATGGCCGATAGGGAAGGAGGGACAGTGTCGTCGGAGGGACACCCGCAGGGATTTCGAATATGGACTGCCACATCCCTCCAAGAGATGCGGGGTTTCCGCCAGACCCCCGCGCGCGTATAATCTGGCCTGCACGGCTGCCCTATCGCGAGATCCAGCCCCCTCCCGCCCTCTTTGCGGAGATACGGTTCGATGACTCACCTGACGCCGATCGATTACCTCCTGATGCTCGTGTACTTCGCCGTCGTCCTCGTGGTCGGCTGGATGCTGAGGCGATCGACAAAGACAAGCACTGACTTCTTCCTCTCGGGCCGGTCCATCCCGTCGTGGGTCGCTGGCCTCGCGTTCATCTCCGCCAACCTCGGCGCCCAGGAAGTGATCGGCATGGGTGCCTCGGGCGCGAAATACGGTATCGCCACCGCCCACTTCTACTGGATCGGCGCGATCCCGGCGATGGTCTTCGTCGGCCTGTTCATGATGCCGTTCTACTACGGCTCGCGCGCGCGGTCTGTACCTGAGTATCTAAAGCTCCGCTACGACGAGAAGACCCGCACCCTCAACGCGGTCTCCTTCGCCGTGATGACGATCATGTCGTCCGGAATCTCCATGTACGCGATGGGCAAGCTCTTCAACCTCCTTCTCGGCTGGAGCTTTGACGTCAGCATGCTCGTCGCCGCCGTGATCGTGCTCGCCTACATCTTACTCGGCGGACTCACCAGCGCGATCTACAACGAAGTGATTCAGTTCTTCCTGATCGTGTTTGGTTTCGCCCCGCTCGTATTTCTCGGTTTGAGAGCAGCGGGAGGATGGAGCGGACTCCAGGCGAGGCTGGCGGATATCTCCGTGCA
>DASZZU010000151.1:0-4137 GCA_035544855.1 Gemmatimonadaceae bacterium
CGTGGGGCCCACGTTCCTGCTAGACAGCGCGCGCTTTGAGGAGCTCATTGGGATCCCATCCTTTCATCTTCAGCAGACCCGGTCGATGCGCGTAGAAGATCGAGGCCGGTCGGCGGCCTTGGGTCCGGTAGCCGCGGTGCGGCCGCTCGAAGTTGTAGTGGCGCAGCCAGGCCGCAAGGTCGGCGTCGATGTCGGCGGCCGACTGGTAGTAGCGGTAGCGGAACGCGGTCCGGTAGTGCAGATGGAGGCAGGTCCCCTGGAATCGCTCGACGAAGGCGTTGAGATCGGGCGAGCGCGGCGGAAGCTTGTGGTGCTCGATGCCCAGGCGCAGGCACGTGGCGCTGAAGGCCTTTCCGAACTCGGGGCCGCCGTCGGTGTTGATCCGGACGAGCCGGAGCTTGGCCTCGCGGTACACCGGGAGGACATCCTCCTCGAGGAACCGGGCCATCGACTTGGCGCTCTTGCGGCCGCTCTGGGCTCGGGCGAAGCCGAAGCTGCAGGCCCCGTCGACCATCGTGTACTGCCAGACCGTGCCGACGCCTTTGAGCTTGCCGACATACATCGTGTCGGCGAACAGCTCGGCGCCAACGACGTCCGAGCCGATGTGCATCACCGTGGGCCGCTCGATCGCCCGGATCTCGCGCAGCGTGCGGTCGGTGAGCGGGCCACCCTCGGCGGCCGAGAGCGCTTCCGCGGCCGCCAGCCGGGCGAGGCGACGGCCGAGGCCGGCGCGGCGGAGGACGTTGCGGACCCCGCCGTGGCTCACCCGCCAGCCACCGTACCGCTCAAGGCGCAGGGCCTGGCCGATGCTCCGCTCGCCTTCGGTCGGGTGGAAGATCGCGTAGCTCAGGATCGCGTCGACCAGCGGTGCCGGGAGCTGCCGGGTCGGCCGCACCGGGTGCGGCTTCGGCCGGAGGCCAGCCTCGCCGTACGCGAGGTACCGCCGGCGGAGCTGGTAATAGCGAGCCCGCGAGATGCCGGCCTCCCGGCAGACCTTCGCGACGGTGATGTCCCCGCGAGCAACGCGGTCGATGACGTGCTTGCGCAGACGTGCGAGGCTATCCGCTGGGGCCACGACGTTCTCCTTCCCAGAGACTTGCCGGTCACTGGGTGCAGGATGCTCGTGGTCTCTCTTTGTTGCAGGGAGGCGAGAGTGTCTAGTTTGAACGTGGGCAGCACGCTCTAGGGGAGGAGCTCGTGGCGGTGGACAGGTCGCACGAGGCGGAGAATGACGCGGAGCGTGAGCGCCTGCGCTCGCTTGTTGCCGACCTGAGCGACGAAGATCTGGCTCGGCCCATGCCCGCCGGCTGGACGATCGCCTCCGTGCTCGCGCACGCGGCCTATTGGGACGCGCGAGCGATCTTCTGGCTCGACAAATGGGCACGCAGTGGGGAACCGTCGACCTACGAGCCCGAGAACGTCGAGGCGGTCAACGATTCGGCCAAACCGCTCTGCCTGGCGCTTTCGCCGCGTGCTGCAGCGGACCTTGCGCTCCGGCTCGCCGAAGAATCCGACCGGAAGGTCAAGGCGTTGAGCGACCAGATGCTGGCGAAGATCGCGGCGATCGGAGGGCCCCCGTTCAACCTGTCGCGGGCGATCCACCGCAAGGAGCACCTGGACGACATCGACCGCGCGTCGCGGGCCTAGATCGCGGGGCGTCTGCCCGCTGGCTTCTCCGGCCGCTCGGATGTCGCGAAACACCCGGAAAGCGCAGCCCTTCTGACGGGTGTCTCTGCGGTTGACGCCCGCGTCGCCGGGTCGGTATGATGAGCGCTCGCATAAGCCCGTGGCCATTGTTCCGTTTGGGAGGTCTGGGCCCGATCTTTAACAGTTGAAAAGTGGCAGGAACTCATACAAGCGCGGACTCGTCGATACATAAGCCATTCGAACTCGAACCTTTTGAGGACTGTCCGAAAGGACGGTCTTCTTTTGTCGGAGAGTTTGATTCTGGCTCAGGACAAACGCTGGCGGCGTGCATAAAACATGCAAGTCGAACGGACCAAAGCCCGCAAGGGCCGAGGTCAGTGGCGAACGGCTGAGTAACACGTAGGTGACCTGCCCTGAAGTGGGGGATAACTCGTCGAAAGACGAGCTAATACCGCATGTGATCACCGGTTCGTTCCGGTGCTCAAAGTCGCAAGACGCTTTAGGAGGGGCCTGCGGCCGATTAGCTAGTTGGTGGGGTAATGGCCTACCAAGGCTGCGATCGGTAGTTGGTCTGAGAGGATGACCAGCCAGACTGGGACTGAGACACGGCCCAGACTCCTACGGGAGGCAGCAGTTAGGAATTTTGTGCAATGGGGGAAACCCTGACACAGCCACGCCGCGTGCGGGATGAAGGCCTTCGGGTCGTAAACCGCTTTTCTCGAGGAAGACACCCGACGGTACTCGAGGAATAAGCAACGGCTAACTACGTGCCAGCAGCCGCGGTAATACGTAGGTTGCGAGCGTTGTCCGGATTTACTGGGCGTAAAGCGCGCGCAGGCGGATCCGAAAGTCCACGGTGAAAGCTCCCGGCCCAACTGGGAGAGGCCCGTGGAAACTCCGGATCTTGAAGGCAGGAGAGGCAAATGGAATTTCCGGTGTAGCGGTAAAATGCGTAGATACCGGAAGGAACACCAGTGGCGAAGGCGATTTGCTGGCCCGTTCTTGACGCTCAGGCGCGAAAGCTAGGGTAGCGACCGGGATTAGATACCCCGTTAGTCCTAGCCGTAAACGATGGGCACTAGGTGTTGTCGGTATCGACCCCGGCAGTGCCGTAGCTAACGCATTAAGTGCCCCGCCTGGGGAGTACGACCGCAAGGTTAAAACTCAAAGAAATTGACGGGGGCCCGCACAAGCAGCGGAGCGTGCGGTTTAATTCGATGGTACGCGAAGAACCTTACCCAGACTTGACATGCAAGTGGTAGAGGACCGAAAGGCGATCGACCCGCAAGGGAGCTTGCACAGGTGTTGCACGGCTGTCGTCAGCTCGTGTCGTGAGATGTTGGGTTAAGTCCCGCAACGAGCGCAACCCTCGCGGCCTGTTGTATCACTCAGGCCGGACTGCCGAGAGAAACTCGGAGGAAGGTGGGGATGACGTCAAGTCAGCGTGGCCCTTACGTCTGGGGCTACACGCACGCTACAATGACCGGTCACAGCGAGTTGCGACTGCGCGAGCAGAAGCTAACCTCTGAAAACCGGCCTCAGTTCAGATCGAAGGCTGAAACTCGCCTTCGTGAAGTCGGAGTTGCTAGTAACCGCGGGTCATCACACCGCGGTGAATATGTTCCCGGGCCTTGTACACACCGCCCGTCACGTCATGGGAGTCAGTAACACCCGAAGCCGGTGGGCCAACCGCAAGGAGGCAGCCGTCGAAGGTGGGATTGGCGACTGGGACGAAGTCGTAAATGATTGCGACCTCTCGCTGGTGACAGCGAGCGACAGAAATTTGGCTATTTGCTGGAAACCCCGGTGAATCCGACGGTACTTTCTGCACGGACAATGGCCTCGTAAGAGGTTGGCGATACGGAAGAAAGTGACAATCCGATCGGTGCGGACAATCAGCAGGGAAGTCGGAGGAAACGCCTCTTGACCCCTCAGAGACTACACGCCGAACCCCTTGAGCCGACGAGCGCAGCGAACGTGCAGGCGCAGATCAGAGCAAGGGTGAAGATATAGTCCACGCCTCACGGCGACGTGGGGACCAACGTGAACAAGGTAGCCGTACCGGAAGGTGCGGCTGGATCACCTCCTTTCTAGGGATACACACGATCGGATCCTTCGGGACCTCGATCCACTGCGTTCATCCCAGGTCGATGCGTCGGAGCCTCAAAACTTGGACGCTCGCACTTCCAACGGAAGTGGTTCGCATTACTTATTACGCGATGGATCAATGAGATCTCACAAACTCATCTTCATCGTGACGACGAGGCGCGCTGTTCCTGCCACTTTTCACCGGTTAACGATCGCCCAGCCCTTCGTGAACGCAGGGCGTTTAGCTCAGCTGGTTAGAGCACTGCCCTGATAAGGCAGAGGTCTCTGGTTCGAGTCCAGAAACGCCCACCAGCGTTCGTCTGGACCCACGCCGCTGTAACCTTGAGCCGGCTTCGCCGGCTGGGGCCGTGTCTGCACCATGTGCTCGCTTCGCTCGCAAGG
>DASZZU010000152.1:0-2551 GCA_035544855.1 Gemmatimonadaceae bacterium
TCGTCACTCCGGGAATCCTTGCTGGCCAGTCATTGGGGATCGGTTCGACGAGGGGCGACTCCGTGAAGGCGAAGACCACTGATTCGTCGACGCGGTTACGACTCGGGACAGTCTATGACGAGCTGCGGAAAGCGAACCCACGCATCCAGGCAGCAGAGGCGCTGGCTCGCGCGGCTCGCTCGCGCATTTCGGGCGCAGGCTTGCCCCCGGATCCCCAGGTCCAGTTCGGATGGATGAACTACGAGCTGCCGACGCTCAAGCCCATGGAAGTGCTCGGCATGAAGCAGCTTCAGGTGATGCAGATGCTGCCCCTTGGCGGGAAGCTCGGATTGTCGAGGAGGATAGCGAGAGAACGCGCCACCGCTCAGAGCGAACGCGCCCAGGATGCCTGGTGGGAAGTACGGGCACTGGCCGCGATGCCTTTCTACGAGCTCTATCGTGCCGACCAGTCGCTCGTGGTGATGCGGGAGACTTTGCGTCTTCTCGGTGACATCCGTGAAGTGGCGGACGTAATGTATCGGGTGGGCAGCGGCAATCAGGCTGACGTGCTTCGCGCGCAGGTGGAAATCGCCCGCATGACAGAGGATACGCTCCGCATGCAGGCGATGCGTAGCGGCATGGCGGCGAGACTCAATGCCATTCTCGATCGCCCACAACTGGCCCCGCTCGGGTCGCCCGCGATGCCGGCATTTCCGAAAGCCATTCCGAGCCTGGACTCGCTGGAGCAGCTCGCCTACGCGGCGAGACCGATGCTCAGAGCGGGGGCCGCAGACCTGTCGGCCGCCGAGTCGATGGAGCGGCTCGCTCGAAAGGAATTGCTGCCCGACCTTCAGCTGGGAGTGCAATACGCCCAGCGAGGAAAGCTGGTAAGCGCTGGCGCCATGTCGAGTGGCTCCATCGCTGGAACCGAGCGAATGGGCAGCCTGATGATCGGCGCAAGCGTTCCGGTCTTTGCGCGGAGCCGACAACTCAAATTGCGAGAGGAGGCCGCGGCAATGCGGCAGATGGCCACCTCGGATCTGGCGGAGATGCGGGCCAATACGCGCGGGGCGTTGGGAGAGCGGTCCGCCGATCTCGTTCGCGCACGACGGCTCGCTGAGCTCCATCGCAATACGATAATTCCTCAGTCGCGGGCCGCTGTTTCGTCTGCCTTTGCGGCGTATCGCGTAGGCAAGGTGGACTTCATGACGCTGCTCGACGACCAGATGACGGTGAACAAATACCGCCAGGAGCTGGTAGCGCTCGAAGCCGAAGAGGGCCGTGCCTGGGCAGAGCTGGAAATGCTGACTGGCACCGCTCTGCTCGATCCCGGCGCAATCTCCGCCGCGGCTTACTCCGGAGATAACAAATGAACGATACGACATCGAATCCATTCGGCTCTTCCCGCCCGCGGTCGAATCGCATCCTCGCTGCGACAGCTGCCGCGGTTCTCCTGGCCGCTGCGGTGATCGCCTGGCTCGTCACAAGGAAGCCGGAGCCTGCGGCCACAACAGGCGCTCAAGCGAACGCCGGAGTGAGCAAGGCAATGCCCGTCACGCTTACTGCCGAGCAATCCAGGCGGATTGGTGTCACCTACGCGGTGGTGACCCTTGCACCCGTCAGACGTGAGGTTCGCACCGTCGGACTCGTGACCTTCGACGAGACCAGGATAAAGACGATCTCACCGAAGGTCGAGGGATGGATCGAGCGACTTCTCGTGAACTACACCGGACAGTTCGTTGCCCGGGGACAGGCACTGCTGACCATCTACTCACCGATGCTCGTGACCGCCCAGGAAGAGCTGTTGCTAGCCAAGCGCCTTCGTGGTGACGTTCGGGAAGGGACGAGTGATGCGAGGAAAGGCGCCGACGAGCTCATTGAATCGGCGCGACGGCGCCTCAGTTACTGGGACATTTCGCCGAACGAGATCTCCGCAATCGAAAGCTCGGGGCAGATACGCAAGACGTTGACGCTGCGTTCGCCGTTCAGCGGGTATGTTCTCGAAAAGAGTGCGCTCGAAGGCCAGCGTGTGATGATGGGCGACGCTTTGTACAAAGTGGCCGATCTGAGCGTCGTGTGGGTCGAAGGAGAGGTGTTCGAACAGGACCTCCCCGCAGTGCGGCTTGGCCAGGAGGTCGCCGTGGAATTCGAAGCACTCGCCGGTCAGGCGATGGCTGGCCGGATCACTTACATCTATCCAACGGTCAACCCGGAGACGCGGACTGCGAAAGTTCGGGTTGCACTGGTGAACTCAGGAATGCGCCTCAAACCCGGGATGTACGCGACTCTGCGCACGAGCAGTTCGACTTCGGTCGCGACTCTCGGCGTTCCGCGGTCCGCCGTCCTGCAGACGGGCGAGCGAAGTCTCGTGTTCGTCAAAGCTGGCAATGGGCAGCTTCAGCCGCGGGAAGTGAAGGTCGGCTCGGCAAGCGAAGACCGCATCGAGATTCTTTCCGGGCTTCGTGCAGGCGAGACGGTGGTCGCATCGGCCACGTTCCTAGTGGATGCGGAGTCGAACCTCGGATCGCTCCTCGGAGGTATGGGGAACATGCCGGGCATGGACATAGGGCCT
>DASZZU010000153.1:0-4432 GCA_035544855.1 Gemmatimonadaceae bacterium
CCGACTTGAGCAGCCAGTACTGACGGTCCGTGTGTACAGGTTGCGCGACCTTCGCCATTCTGCTCACCGCCTGTTCGAGAAGTTGGCGCTAGTGGAACCTAACCAGCGAAGCGCCGTAGATTGGGGTACATCATAACCATCCCACCCGCGGGTCCCATCATCATGCATCGCTACACTTTGCGCTCGTCTTTGCCTTTGCTCACGATCATCGCGGCCTCTTTGGGTGCTCAGACCCAGAGTCCGCTGCCCTACCCGTCCGCCGCTCGCGGCACCCAGGTCGATGTCTATAACGGCCTCAGCATCGCCGACCCGTACCGGTGGCTCGAGAATACCGACGCGCCGGCGACGAAGGCGTGGATTGAAGCGGAGAACAAGCTGTCGGAGAGCTTCCTCACGAGCATTCCCGAGCGACCCGCCATCAAATACCGGCTGATGCAGATCTGGAATTTTGCGCGTTATAGCGCCCCGTTCAAGGAAGGCGGGCGCTACTTCTATTTCGAGAATACCGGCCTCCAGAACCAGAGCGTGCTGTACGTGCAAGATGGGAGAAACGCCTCGGCGCGCGTGCTCCTCGATCCCAACGTGCTATCAGCCGACGGCACGGTAGCGCTATCCGGACAGGCCCCTTCGAATGACGGACACTATCTCGCCTACAGCCTCTCGACGAGCGGATCCGACTGGCAGGAGCTGCATGTTCGCGACGTCAACAACGCGCGGGATCTCCCCGACACGGTGAAGTGGGTGAAGTTCTCCGGAATTTCCTGGACGCACGACAACAAGGGCTTCTTCTATTCGCGCTACGACGAGCCGACGTCCGGGAACAAGATGACGAACGTCAACCGCAATCAGAAGGTCTACTACCATCGCATCGGCCGGCCGCAATCGCGCGACGAGCTGATTTACGATCGGCCTGATCAGCCCGACTGGATTTTTTCCGCGAACGTCACCGATGACGGGCAATACCTGATCATCACCATCTCCCAGGGCACCGATGTCCGCACCCGGCTCTATTTCATCGATCTCGATAATCCCGGCAAGCCGCAGATCAACAATCCCGTCGTTCGGCTGATAGATAAGGTGGACGCCGAGTATGAGTTCGTGGGCAACAATGCCACGATGTTCTACGTGCGGACAGATCGCAACGCGCCGCGCGGACGCATCATCGCGATCAGCATCGACAATCCGAGAGAGGAGCGCTGGAACACAATCGTCGCGGAGGGCAAGGACGCTCTCGTGAGTGCAACGATGGCTGGTCAGGACATAGTCGGAAATTATCTGCAGGACGCGCACTCCAGCATTCGCTTCTTCAGCGGATCACGCGATGTGCGCCGTGACGTGCGCCCGCGTCAGCCGCAGCAGCAGCAGCCGCGCAATCCGGGAGGCGTTTACGACGACACGAGCACCGCTCCCATTGTGACGAGAGGCGGCCAGATGACGGGCGGAGGATTCGTGCTGCGTGGCGAGCTGCCCCTTCCCGGAATCGGCACGGTCGGCGAGCTGAACGGCAAGCAGGACGACGACGAGCTGTTCTACAGCTTCACTTCGTTCCTGTATCCGACGACGATCTACCGCTACGACCTCAAGGCTCGCCGGAACGAGCTGTTCCGTGCGCCCAAGGTTGCGTTCGACCCCAGCAAGTACGAGACGCGCCAGGTTTTCTATACGAGCAAGGATGGAACCCGAGTGCCCATGTTCATTACCGCGAAGAAAGGGCTCGTGCTGGACGGCTCCAATCCGACACTGCTTTACGCGTACGGTGGATTCAACATCTCCGTGACCCCGGCGTTTTCGTCAGCGAATGCGGCGTGGCTCGAGATGGGCGGCATCTACGCTGTCGCAAACCTTCGTGGCGGAGGCGAGTACGGGAAGGAATGGCACGAGGGCGGCATGCTGGCGAAAAAGCAGAACGTATTCGACGATTTCATCGCCGCGGCGGAGTACCTGATCAGTCAGAAATACACTTCGACTCCAGAGCTGGCGATTCGCGGCGGCTCGAACGGCGGACTGCTGGTGGGAGCGGTGATGACGCAGCATCCGGATCTTTTCGGCGCCACGCTTCCGGAAGTCGGAGTGATGGACATGCTTCGCTTCCAGAAGTTCACGATCGGCTGGGCCTGGACTTCCGATTACGGCTCATCGGATGACCCGGAGCAATTCAAGTTCCTGCGGGCGTATTCGCCGCTTCAGAACATCAAGCCGGGCACCTGCTATCCGCCGACGCTGGCGTTCACCGCTGATCACGACGACCGCGTGGTACCGGGTCACACCTTCAAGTTCATCGCGACGCTTCAGGCAGCTCAGGCGTGCGCGAATCCCATTCTGGTTCGGATCGAGACGAAGGCCGGACACGGTGCTGGCAAGCCAACATCGAAGCAGATCGATGAGTGGGCCGACCGATTCGCCTTTCTGGTAAAGGAGCTGCACATGAAACCCACATTGCAGTAAATGGAAACTTTTCTCGCGGGTGCGGACGCAGCAATCCAGCTACTGCGCACCGCGCTTCTTTCCATCGCCGTCGTGTTCGGCGTGATCTGCGTCCTCGACTGGGCGGTTCGGACGAGAAAGATCAGTCCCTTCAACGCCGTCGCGCGGTTTTGCCGCTCGACGGTTGATCCATTCATCTCTCCCATCGAGAGAAGAGTCGTTCGCGCGGGCGGAGCGCCGGCCTCGGCGCCGCTCTGGGCGCTTGCGGCAGTGGTAATAGGCGGAATCCTGCTGCTGACCCTGCTCGATGTGATCCGGCTCGAGGTCATCAGGTCCATCATCGCCTCGCAGGAAGGGACGGCGGGAATCTTCCATCTGCTGGTGAGCTGGACGTTCACCATCCTCAAGCTCGCGCTGGTGGTGCGAGTGATCAGCTCCTGGCTGCCGATTTCGCCCTATTCGGGATGGATCAGGTGGAGCTACGCTCTCAGCGAGCCGATTCTCGCACCCCTCCGGCGCATCGTCCCCAACTTCGGCGGACTCGACCTTACTCCGATCCTGGCGTACTTCCTGCTCAACATCATCGAGTCCCTGCTGTTCAGATTGATGTGAGTGATTTCGACGCTCATCGTACCGGTGATGCGGTCCGTTTCTCGGTTCGTGTGCAGCCTCGTGCCTCCAGGAACGAGATCGCGGGATTGCAGGGGGTTTCCCTCAAGGTGCGCGTGACTGCTCCACCAGTGGACGGAATGGCGAATCAGGCTTTGATCGATGTTCTTTCTGAAACGCTCGCAATTCCGCGGCGCAATGTGTGCATCGTCTTTGGTCTTACTTCGCGAACGAAAGTAGTGGAGATTCGCGAAGTCGACCTGGGAAGGATTCAACAACTGGCTGATTGAGGAGGCTATACCAGAAGGTGGCCAAGATTATTCTGGTGGGAGCTGATACCGCGCTCCTCGAGGGGCTCGCGCAGACTATGCTCGGACTCCAGCACAATGTTTCGTTTGCGACAACGGTTGAAGAAGTGGCGGAGATGACCAATGATGGCCTGCCCGCATTGACGGTCGTTTCCTCCCAAGCTCTGGAGGAGGCCGCATTCGGTGCAACGCTCCCACTTACGCCGGGCGGCGCGTTGATCGTGTACGGGTCCTCCCACGACGAGCGGCCCTTCCTTCCGCCCAGGCTGCAACGCGCGACGCTCGCGCACCTCGTCCTTCCGCTCGAGCGGCACAGACTCGTCGCGCTCGTCCAGTCGTTCGAGAGTCGATCGCGGACGACAGGCCGATCGATGCGCGAAGACATCGCCAACGACTTCCAGCCCGAGCTCTGACACGAAAGTCTCACGATCTCGCGCGTCAGTGGAAGGATGCAATCCGACTTCTCTGGATCGACGGCGATCATACGTATGAGGGGGCGAAGGCGAACATCGACCTCTTCAAGCCGTATCTCGTGGATGGCGTGATCGTGGCAATGCACGACGTGCTGGGGACCTTCGAGGGGGCGTTGCGGGTCTTTGTCGAAGAAATTCTCGAGAGCGATGATTTCGGACCGGCCGGCTTCAGTGGCTCCATAGGCTGGGCGCAGTATCGTCCGCACGACGGCAGGAGCGCGCGATTCCGTTGGCGGCGACGACTGCTCGCGATTCCCGCCCGCAAACTCATACCCGTTGCTCGGCGGGCGGAGCGCGGCCTGCATGGATTCAACAAGCTGCTGTACAAGATCTGGCGGCCGCTCGCCCCGCACGGAGGCGTGAGTCTGAAATATCTGGAGCGGGTTACATCCTGAACCGAGCGCGCCGCTTCAACCCCGCGCGGTCGGCTTGCCCGCAGCTCATCCGCCCGCTACTATAGTGAAGGGGGGCACAACTGAACCCGTGGCGATTTAAAGCAACTTGCGGCCACGTTAAACAAATCGCTAAAGCGCTCGCCCGGCGCCTATGCGCGGGCTTTTTTGCTTTGGGGCCGGCGCGTGGTTAGCGGTCGAAACAATGAAGTCGGTTCCTCCCGCA
>DASZZU010000154.1:0-3622 GCA_035544855.1 Gemmatimonadaceae bacterium
TGACGTCGGATGGCACCGACAACTGCACCGGAGCAAAGTTGAGAATCGCCTTGATTCCCGCGCGCACGACCTGCTTCACCACCGCGGGAGTATTTTCCGCGGGCGTAGCAACGACGGCGATGTCGAAGTCCTGCTTCGCCGAGTCTTTCTCAAGGTCCGCAATGGGACGCACGTTGAGATTCTCCCACCTCTTTCCGATCTTCGCTTCGTCGCTGTCGTAGACGGCCGTGACATTGAACCCGCGCTCCGCGAAGCCGCGGTAGCGTGCGAGTGCCGCGCCGATCTTGCCGGCGCCGATGATGCAAACGCGCCACTGTTTTCCGAGACCGAGGATCTCACGCAGTTTCTCGGACAGCTCGGGAACGGAGTAGCCGAGCCCGCGTTTGCCGAAGGATCCGAAAAGTGAGAGATCCTTTCGCACCTGAGCAGATGTAGTCCCACCGAGATGCGCTAGCTCGTCGCTCGAGATGGTTTTGAGACCCTGGCGCTCGGTCCCCTCCAGAAAGCTGAGGTAAAGGGAGAGGCGCCTGACTGTGGATTCGGCTATGCGCTTCAAGATCACGCTTGTGAAGTAATTCACAAACTAATCTCAATGGCGGCGAACGGGCAAGAAAGACTGACTGCAACAGAACGGGCGGGAGCTGCGAGATGCGTAGATGTTAGTTGCCAGTTCACTACGCACTGACTTATCCCGGTGGCGTTTGGAGCAACCGCTTGTACGATAACGCCCGTATTAAAGTCAGGGCGTCGTAAACTGAAAACTGAAATCTGTGCTACTGACAACTCCCGCCCGTTCAGTTGCAGTTCCACAACCCTTCGTTACCGGCGACTCGTGGGATATCTTCCCCCTGATGCCAGTTCACGTAACCTCCGAAATAGGCGCGCTTCGCACCGTGCTCGTTCACAGCCCGGGCAACGAGCTTCTCGCTGTGACGCCCAGTACCCGCGCCGATTTCCTCTACGACGACATCGTGGATGCAGATCTCGCCAAGCGCGAGCACAAGCGCTTCGTCCGGGTCCTCGAGCGCTTCTGCGAAGTGCTCCACGTCCGCGATCTCCTCACCGAGGTGCTCGAAGACAGCAAGGTGCGCGAGCTCATCATTCGTGAGACGCTCGATGTCGTGCCGCTCGAGCCACTCGGCCTCGAGCTGCGCGAGCTGCCGCCCGAAGCGGTCGTGAACCTTCTGATCGAGGGAAAGGAGGAGGAGCCCGGTCCACTGTCACGAACTCTCAACGAGTTCAGCTACTCACTGCCGCCGTTGCCGAATCTCTTCTTCACGCGCGATGCGGCGATGGCGATCAACCAGCACATGATGATCGGCTCAATGCGCTTTCACGCGCGCTGGACAGAAGAGCTGATCATGAAGGCGCTTTTCACTTCCCATCCCAAGCTCAGCAACTGCGGGATTCTCTATGACGGCTCGGTCGAGCGGAGACTCAACCATACTCTCGAAGGCGGCGACGTCCACCCGCTGCGCGAAGACGTTCTGCTGATCGGCTTCAGCGAGAGGTCGAGCCCCGCGGGAATCGACAGTCTCGCCACGCTCCTGTTCGAACAGACGAAAGTCACCAGCCTCATCGTCGTCGTGATGCCGCAGGAGGCGACGGCCATCCACCTGGACATGATCTTCACGCACGTGGACCGTGAGCTGTGCGTGATTTATCCACCGCACTTCATTGGGCCGTACCGGCTGCCGATACTTCTTTGGCAGAAGGGCGAGACCCACATGAAGGAGCAACCTGATCTGTTCGCGGCACTCAAGCATTGCGGTCTGCCGATGGAGCCGATTCTTTGCGGAGGCTCGCGCAGAATCGTCCAGGATCGCGAGCAGTGGGCATCGGGTTGTAACTTCACTGCGCTGCGTCCCGGCGTCGTCACCTCATACGCACGAAACGAGACAACACTGAGAGAATTGGAAAAAGCGGGCTTCAGGATGATTTCGGCCTCGGACTTCCTGTCGTCGAAGCGTGATATAGCCGCGCACGAAAGAGCGGCAATCACCTTCGAAGGCGGCGAGCTCGTGCGTGGTGGCGGCGGTCCGCACTGCATGACGTGTCCGATCACGCGGGACGATCCGTGGACCTGACGCGCGGAGTCTATTCCGAGCCGGAAGACACTCTGCTTACATCGCGCGCCTTCGATTATCTGGCCGCGGGCCCAGCCGACGTCGTCGATCTGATCGGGCACATCTGCAGTCTTCCCGGCGCGCCCCGGATCGTTGCGGAGCACATGGCGCACGCGATGTTCGCCGGCCGGCGCGAATTCGTGCGCGGTCTGGATGGCCGTTGGATGCTGGCCCACCCTGCGGCCGCGCCGGTCGCGGCACCGCGCAGCCGTTCCTACTCGCAATCACGCTTGGCGGACGAGCCGCTGCAAAAGCTCTCGTACGTCGTGGTCGACACCGAAACCACTGGCGGACGCGCGTGGTCTGGTGATCGAATCACGGAGATCGCGGCGGTAGTCGTGCGCGACGGAGAGATCGTCGAGCTGTTCGAGACGCTCGTCAATCCGCAGCGTCCAATTCCATATTTCATCACTCAGCTGACCAACATCACCTGGGACATGGTCAAGGATGCACCGACGTTCGACCGTGTCGCTTCGGAAGTGCTGCGCGTGCTGGAAGGCAACGTCTTCGTGGCGCACAACGCGATGTTCGACTGGCGTTTTGTGACTTCGGAAGTGTCGCGGTCCACCGGACGAAAGCTTCAGGGACGGCGCCTCTGCACCGTGAAAATCGCCCGCAAGGTTCTGCCGCAGCTGCCGCGTCGCTCGCTCGACCACGTGGCCCGCTATTACGGTGTGGAAATTCACGGTCGCCATCGCGCCGCCGGCGATGCGCTCGCCACTGCGAAGTGTCTGCTGCGTATGCTCTCCGATCTCGGAGACCGCGGCTGTGCTACCTGGGGCGATCTGGAGACGCTCCTCGGTGCACCGGCTGCTCGGCGCAAGAAGCGGCGAGCGCCAGGATTGCCCACGCCGGTCCTCCGCGACACCACGGCTTGACAGCGCCCAGTCCGAGGGTGCAGCGCCGAAAGATCGGCGACTTCACCGTTCACGCGATTCAGGCAGGCGGCCAGAAGCTCGACGGCGGGGCGATGTTCGGCGTCGTTCCCAAGCCGTTGTGGGAAAAGCGCATCCCTGCCGATGACCGAAATCGCATTCAGCTCGGCATGCGCTGTCTCCTGATCGACCATCCGTCGGGATTGGTCCTGATCGATACCGGCGCCGGCAACAAGGAGAACGCGAAGTTCAAGGACATCTACGGAGTCGAAAATGAGGGCGCGGACGGCGCGACGATGCTGGAGGACGGGCTGAAGGAGATTGGCGTCGCTCCGGCCGACATCGCGATCGTGATCAACACTCATCTGCATTTCGATCACGCGGGCGGCAACACCCGCACCCGGCCGGACGGCTCGCTCGAGATAACGTTTCCAAACGCTACCCACATCGTGAGGCGGGGCGAGTACGACTACGCACTCCACCCCAACGAGAGAACCGGCGCGAGTTATTTCGACCGCAACTATTCTCCGCTCGAAGCAGCCCAGAAACTCGAGCTAGTAGCGCGAGAGAAGCAGATCGTCAAAGGAATCCGCGTGATTCCGACTCCGGGCCACACTCCAT
>DASZZU010000155.1:0-5314 GCA_035544855.1 Gemmatimonadaceae bacterium
GATCGACGTCAGCCAGACGAGAAAGGTCAGGGGTGCTTCGAAGTTCATCTTGTCGGCGCCGGCGTACCGGCTCTTGGCGATCGCGGCGTTGATCAGGTACGAGGCGCCGCTGGCGACGACCATCATGATGCGCATCGCGAAGATCCAGACCAGCAGCTGGACCTGGACCGCCGGCTCGGTGACCGCGAGCAGGATGAACGTGATGAGCGCGACGCCCGTCACCCCATAGGTCTCGAAGCCGTCGGCGGAGGGGCCGACCGAGTCGCCCGCGTTGTCGCCGGTGCAGTCGGCGATGACGCCCGGATTCCGGGCGTCGTCTTCCTTGATCTTGAAGACGATCTTCATCAGGTCGGCGCCGATGTCGGCGATCTTGGTGAAGATTCCACCCGCGATGCGCAGCGCCGCCGCGCCGAGCGACTCACCGATCGCGAACCCGATGAAGCACGGGCCAGCATAGTCGCCCGGGATGAAGAGCAGGATGAACAGCATGATCACCAGCTCGACGCTGATGAGGAGCATGCCGATGCTCATACCGGCCTTTAGTGGGATGGAGTAGCAAGGATATGGCTTTCCGCGGAGACTCGCGAAGGCCGTGCGCGAATTCGCGAACGTGTTGATCCTGATGCCGAACCAGGCCACGCCGTAGCTGCCCGCGATGCCGACGAGGCTGAAGAGCAGAATGATCGCAACCTTCATGGGCGCGAACTTCAGCAGGAATCCGAAGTACAGCAGGATCACGAAGCCGATGAAGATCTCGAGAATGAGAATGAACTTCCCCTGCGTGATCAGGTAAGTCTTACACGTCTCGTAGATCAGCTCGGAGACCTCGCGCATCGATTCATGCACGACCATGCGCTTGAGCTGGCTGTAGAACACCAGCCCGAACAGAAGTCCGAGCGCGCAGATGACGAGTCCACCCATGAGAAGCGACCGACCGTGGATACCGCCCAGGAAGCTGACCTGCGAGAGATCCGGAATTATGAGGTTCGCTTCTCCGCCCGCCCGGTGAGCCACCGGGACACCCTGCGCGGCTCCGCGCGTGACGACGACGGCCAGCAGTGACAAAACGAGAGTAAGTGTACCAACAGCTTCTGCAAACTTCCGATTCATTCTGAATTCTCCAAGGGTGAATAACGGCCGGCTCGGGCAGAGCCGGCTTGGTGCTCAGCGTGCTGGTGCAGATTCAACCTTGCGCCAGATGAAGTAAACGGGAATGCCGAGCAGCACGATCACGAGTCCCCAAACGGCCTGGGCTCGCGTCTGATCCGCGATCACCAGAATCACCGCGATCGCGGATGCGAGAATGATGTACAGAGCCGGCAGAACCGGGTAGCCGACTACGCGATATGGCCGCTCCGCGTCAGGGCGAAGCTTGCGCAGCCGGAACAACCCGACGGTCGTCAGCGCGTAAAAGATGAGCGCGGCGAAGATGACGTAGTTGAGCAGCTGCCCGTAGGTTCCGGTGAGACAGAGCAGACTGGTCCAGATCGACTGCGCGATCAGGGCCGCCGCGGGCACGTTGTTTCTGTTGAGCGTTCCAGCGCGCCGGAAGAACAGCTTGTCACGTGCCATAGCGTAGTACACGCGCGCGCCCGACAGAATCAGTCCGTTGTTGCAGCCGAAGGTGGAAATCAGGATCGCCGCCGCCATTATCGACGCGCCCGCCGCTCCGAAAATCGTCTCGGCCACAGCGCTCGCGACTCGGTCCTGCGTCGCGTACTGAATGCCGCGCTCCATCACCGTGGCGCCGTTCGGCACTCCGTGGAGCGGCAGCACGCTCATGTAGGAGATGTTCGCGAGAAGGTAGAGCACACAGACGAGTCCCGTCCCGTAGATCAGGGCGCGGGGGAGATTTCTCTGCGGCGAGTGGACCTCCGCGGCAGCGAAGGTGACGTTGTTCCAGGCGTCACTCGCGAATAGAGAGCCCACCAGCGCCGATCCGAACGCGATCACGAACGCAGGCGTAAACGCGACGGGATTGAAGTTGCCGTTGGAGAAGTTGGCGGCGATTGCTTCGGAATGCCGGCCGATCGTCAGTCCAAGCAGAATGAGCGCGGCGAGCGCGCCGGTCTTCACGACAGTCAGCGTCGTCTGAACGATCTTCCCTTCCTTGATTCCGCGCAGATTGATCCAGGTCAGCACCCATATGCTGATGAGGGCGATCAGCCGCTGGGGCGACAATCCGAGCTGCACCGGAGCGCCCGCGGTCGTGAAATCCATCTGCGGGAACCAATCGTAGCGGTCGGGCGTAATGCTCGGCCACAGCACGCCGAGGAATCTTCCGAACGCGACGGCAACGGCCGCGATGGTGCCGGTCTGGATCACGACGAACAGAGTCCAGCCATAAAGAAAGCCCATGAGGTGACCCATGGACTCTCGAAGAAAAACGTACTGGCCGCCGGCTCGTGGATACATCGCCGCAAGCTCGCCATACGCGAGTGCGCCAAAGATGGTCACGACCCCCGAGACGACCCACGCCATCAGGAGCCAGAAGGGCGAGCTCCCTATCCGCGCGATCTCGGCGGACACGATGAAAATTCCGGAGCCGATCATGGAGCCCGCGACGAGCATCGTCGCGTCGGTAAGCGTCAGCGCCTTGACGAACTCGCGTGACGACGGGGCTGTGTCGGCCGTGGCTGTCGTGGTTGTCAACGCTCTCCCTCAGATGCTCGGTTTTCGCCCGGTACTGCCCTCCTGTACAGCGCGCAGAAGTTACCCGCGCCGCAAGGATTTTGCTAGTGAACCGGACGGAGTCCGATTCATTCGATGATCGTGGAGAATAGGGATTGAGAGATCCCCACTCTTTACCGAAGACTACCTGGCCCCCGGCAGGTAGTCTTCAGTTGCAGTTCCGTCCCGGCAGGTAATCTTCACTTCCTCAGTCCTAGAAGATGATCTCGATTTCAGCGGTGTCCCGCTTCGGCGTTCCGTCGGCGTGGACGCCCGGTCTGAAGCGCATTGCCTTGAGCACATCGGCAACCCGCTTGTTGTAGTTGCCGTCACGGGTGGGATTGAAGCCGAGAAGCTTCGCGTTCCCTCTCTCATCGACATCGAAGAACGCCTTCAGGTGAAAACCCTTCACCGCGGATGGCGCTGGCATCGGAGGTATGAACAGGTCTCTCACCGTGGGCGGATAATCCTTGCCGGGTCCGCCCCCGGTGCCTGGGCCAATCCCACTCCCACGACCAGGCCCTTCTCCCGAGCCGACTCCGCCACCGCTTCCGGGACCGGCGCCCGCAGTACCCGCATTGCCGGTTCCCGCACCTGTTGGCGGAGTGTTCACCGGAGTTGTAATCACTTGCTGCGCGGGAGTGACCGGCGATTCTACGGGGGGCTTTGGCTCGGGCGGCTTCACCGGCGGAACCGTCGCCAGAGTCACTTTGGGCATCACCGTCGGGTCTGATCTTACGCGGACGAACTGGAGATGCTCTTCGCGCGAGCCCGGCCCATTGATGCCGCCACCGCCGCCACCCGCTGGCCCCGGCCCGCCGCCGCCGATGACGTCCGGGCGGGTGAAGTCGGACGACCCGACGATCGGTGCGACTATGAGAAAAAGGATCAGTGCGTGCACAAATAGCGACGCAATGATCCCTTTCCATCGCTCTTCCTTCTTGAGCGGTAACCCAACCGGCGGGCGATAAGGCGTGACTACTTCATGTCCTTGGGCGCAGCGGCAATTACCTTGACGCCTGAACCCCGCGCCACATCCATCGCCGCGATCACATCCTGGTACTTCACGGTCGGATCGCCCTTCACGAAGATGATCTTGTCCGGTCGCGGATCGTAAATCTCTTTGAGCTTCCTTCCAAGATCAGCCTGCGAGACCGGTATCGAGTTGATCTTGAACGTATTCCCAGGGAGCACCTCGAGCACGATCTGTGACGGAGGCGGCCCCGAATTGCTATTGTCGGGTGTCGGATCAGGCAGTTGGAGATCGACCGCCTTACGCGACATCGGAATTACCATCATGAAGATGATCAACAGCACGAGCAGCACGTCGATCATCGGCGTGACGTTGATCTCGTTCGTCAGCCCGCCGCCGCTTCCCGCAGACATGGCCATTATTTCTTCCCTCCCGAGGCCGGCGCGTTGAAGAGATTGTCGCCCTGAATCCCGGAGACCGTACCCGGACGCTGATCCGTTATCATGCCAGTCACGGTCACATTGTTGTGAGCCGCGATGTCCAGTGCGTCGAGCACCTTGCCGTACTGCAGGTCCTTGTGAGCCTTGACGTACAGGAGTTTGTCGGTCTCACGAGTCTCGAAGATCTGCTTCAAGCGAACGCCGAGCTCGGCATTCGGAATCGCTTTCTTGTTGAGGTAGTACTGCCCGTTGGCATCGATACCCAGAACCTGATCCTGATCTTCTTCAGGATGCGGCTTCAGGTTGACGCCAGTGGGCGGAATCGCCTGGAATCCCGCCGTAATCGCCGGGATAACGAGCATGAAGATGATCAACAGCACGAGCATGACGTCGATCATCGGCGTCACGTTCGGCGAAGCCTTCACGCCCCCAGAGCTGCCAGCAGACATCGCCATGAGTTAAACCCTCCCCGGGTTACTGCGAGATCGGGTTGGAGCCCGCGGTTGCCGTGGTGTTGAACTCACGGGTGAAGCGCGAGCGGCCGAACTCTCCGGTGCCCGAGATGTTCTTGATCATGTAATCGATCATCTCTTTCGAGGTGTACGTCATCTCGGCGGTGAGATTGTCGATCTTGATCTGGAAGTAGTTGAAGAGCCACACGGCGGGAATCGCGACGATGAGACCGAAAGCCGTGGTGATGAGCGCCTCGGATACACCGGACGAGATGGAGGCGAGTCCGCCGGATCCCGAAGCGGCCATGGCGGCGAACGAGTTCACGATACCCATCGTGGTTCCCAAAAGTCCGACGAACGGAGCGGTCGCGCCGGTGGTTGCCAGAACGCCCAGACCGCGCTTCAGATCGGTAATCGTCATCAACATCTCGCGCTCGATCGCGCGCTCAGCCGAGTTGATGTCGCCCACCGTCACCGATCCATCATGAATCAGCGGCCGGATCTCTGTAAGTGCCCCACCAAGCACGCGTGCAACGTGCGACCTCTTGTACTTGTCGGCGAGCGTAACGGCCTCGGCGAGGTTGTCTTCCTCGAGGAACTGCGAGAACTCGGGAGCGAACTTGCGCGTTTCAGCCTGTGCCTTGCGCAGATCCCACCATTTCTTGATGGCGATGGAAAGGGTCCAGATGGACATGATGAAGAGGACATAACAAATGCCCTTCGCGAAGTTGCCCATCTGGTTGTAGATGTCGAGTAGTGACAGCTGCATTGTTTACTCC
>DASZZU010000156.1:0-5243 GCA_035544855.1 Gemmatimonadaceae bacterium
CTCTGCTCACGACTTCGCCCGTGCTCGACGAGAGAGGCCGGGTGCTTGGGTTCGTGCGTGTTTCCATCGATCTGACCGAGCGAAGAAACCTCGAAGAGCAATTCCGTCAATCGCAGAAGATGGACGCAGTCGGGCGTCTCGCCGGCGGAATCGCCCATGACTTCAACAATCTGCTCACCGTCATCCGGCTCAACACTGAGCTCATCATCGAGAGCTTCGATCCGACGGATCCCCGGAGCGACGACATAAAGCAAATCAAGAGCGCCGCGGAGAGAGCCTCGTCGCTTACGCGTCAGCTCCTCGCCTTCAGCCGCAAGCAGATTCTGCAGCCTCGCGTGCTCGACATGAACAGCGTGGTGGGAACGGTGGAGCCGATGCTCCGCCGCCTCATTGGCGAAGATATCGTCATCACATCGCAATGCAGCGCACGCGGCTACGTCGTCGCCGATCCGGGGAAGCTCGAGCAGGTCCTCGTCAATCTCGTGGTCAACGCGCGCGACGCCATGCCACAGGGCGGACGGATAAGCATCGAGACGAAAAACGTGGAGCTGGACGAGAACTACACGAGCGAACACGCGCCCGTCGTGGCTGGACGTTACGTGATGCTCGCCGTGGGGGACACGGGCGTCGGCATGAGTGTGGACACCAGGGAGCACGCGTTCGATCCGTTCTTCACGACAAAGGAAGCGGGTAAAGGCACGGGGCTCGGTCTGGCTACCGTATATGGAATCGTCAAACAGTCAGGCGGCTACGTCTGGATATACAGCGAGCCCGGGCATGGTACCGCGCTCAAGCTTTACTTCCCCGAGGTCACCGCGGCCGCGGCATTTGGGGCGGGCCCAGAGTATCAGCCAACCATGAAGACTCCTAACCGCGGCTCGGAAACCATTCTTCTCGTCGAGGACGAAGAAGCCGTTCGTGGATTGGCTTGCCGGATTCTGGAAAGGCAGGGCTACCGCGTGATTCCCGCGCAGCACGGGCGCGAGGCGATGGAAATCGCGACGAAGGAGGAGGGCCAGATCGATCTCGTGCTTACCGACGTCGTGATGCCCGGCATGAACGGTCGAGGTCTGGTGGAGCGACTGTCCGGAATAAGGCCCGCCATCAAGTCGCTGTACATGTCCGGATACACCGACGACGACATCATACGTCGCGGCTTCATCGAGCCCTCGAAGAGTTTTCTTCAGAAACCGTTCACATCAGAGGCGCTGCTGCAAACGGTGAGGAAAGTTCTGGACGAAGGCTGAGGTGATATGAAATCGAAGCGTCTTCGCGCCTCGGCCCTCAGCGCAGGGCTCATTGCACTCGTGGCCTCGCGTATAGACGCGCAGGATACCGCGGCGACGCGACTTGCACCCGTAGTAGTTGAAGTTGGGCGCGGCACTCGCGGCTCTCCTCTCGATCTTCCCTTCGCGGTGAGTGTGCAGACGCCTGATTCGGCTCGACCAGGCCAGCGGCATCTCTCGCTCGATGAAACGCTGTGGCTCATTCCGGGCCTTTCCGTCTCCAACCGCAACAACCCGTCGCAGGATCCCCGCATTTCGATCCGCGGGTTCGGCGCACGCTCGGCGTTCGGCGTGCGTGGAATTCGAGTTCTCCGCGACGGGCTTCCGCTCACGCTCCCCGATGGCCAGACGCCGGTTGATTACCTGGATCTGGAATCCGTGGGTCGCGTGGAGGTAATGCGCGGCAGCGCGTCTTCGCTCTATGGAAACGCGGGAGGAGGCGTTGTCGACATTCGCACGAGCGATCCTCTTCCCGTCCCGGTCTCGGGCGAAGTGCGGCTGTGGACCGGTGCGTTTGGAACGCGACGCATCGTTGCCAAGAGTGGAGGGACTGCCGGAGGATTCTCCTACCAGGGCAACGTCGCGCGAACCCAGAGCGATGGCTACCGCGATTATTCGCGTCAGAGGATGACAAACGGCTTTGCGCGACTGTCGCTCGATGCTGACGGAGGATCATACGCGCTCGAATGGCTCGGATTGAACACGCCGCTCGCGCAGAATCCCGGATCACTGACGCGTGTGCAGTTCGAAGCCGAACCCCGGATGGCCGACCCTCTCTCCATCCGCAAAGCGGCGCGAAAAGAAGTCACCCAATCGCAGCTTGGCCTGACGGCGCGTCGCAGTGGCGCCCGCGGCGAATTCGAAGCCTCGGCCTACGCAGGCACGCGCTCACTTGCGAATCCGCTGACCTTCGGCATCGTGGATGTGGGGCGCGCGACCTCGGGGGGAAACTTACGCGCGACGCTTCCGTTCTCTCTGCTCGGGATGGGTCACAGACTCACCGCGGGGACCGAGCTGCAGCTGCAAAACGATCTGCGTCTCAACTACACCAACTGCAACAACATTCCACCACCGATCGTTCCAACCGCAACTTGCCCCGATGCGGCCACCGAACGCGGCAGCGTCACTCTCAATCAGCGGGAGATCATCTCCTCCATCGGGTCATACGTCCGAGACGAGCTGGAGCTCGGTGACAGGTTTACACTGACCGGCGCCGCGCGCGCCGATGCGGTCCGCTTCGAGGTGAGAGACCGACTGATCAACGCGACCAACCCCGATGATTCGGGGCACCGGCTTCTCAGCGCGGTAAGTCCGATGGTGGGATTGCTCGCCCGAGTGTCCCCGCTCGCGAGCGCCTATGCGAACATCTCGTCAGCATTCGAGACTCCCACTGCGACAGAGCTGGGAAACCAGCCGAGCGGCGTGGCGGGAATCAATCGCGAGCTGAAGCCGCAGCGATCCACCACGTACGAGGTTGGCCTGAAGGGCGTGAGAACAACCGGATGGCAATACAACGCGGCGGTCTTTGCGACGAGAGTGCAGGACGAGCTGATTCCGTATGACATCCCGGCTGGCGGGGGCCGCCGCTATTTCCGAAACGCTGGCCGCACCTCGCGTCGCGGTGTGGAGCTCGGTACGGGACTTTCGGCCGGCCCATTGGATCTGGGAGGAGCGTACACTTACGCGAATTATCGTTTTGTTGATTTCACGGTCGACACAGCGCACTACGCGGGTAATCACATCCCTGGGATTCCTGGCCAGACTTTCCAGGCGTCCGCGGCCGTGCGCAGCTTTCTCGGGACGCTCGTCACGGAAGCAACGCTCGCAGACAGGATGTTCGTGAACGACGCGAACTCGGAGAGCGCCCCCGGCTACGCGATCGTCAATGCTCGGCTCGTCACCGTCGCATCGATGGGGCCATCTGCCGCGGAGGTCACGCTCGGGGCGCAGAATATCTTCAACAGAAGGTATGTCTCATCGGTGAATGTGAACGCGGCGGGCGGAAAGTTCTACGAGCCGGGCTCGCAACGCTCGATTTACGTCGGAGTCAGTCTGATAGGTGCAGTGAAACGGTCGCCGTAGGATCGAATCGCGCCGTCATATGAGCCGCGGCGCAATGAATACAATCGCGTAGAGGGCGACCCACGAAATCACTATGAAGTACCAGTACACCGCCATCACTGTCGCGTCGGTGTAGTGTTTCTTCTCAACGGGACCCACGAGCATCACCAGTGCGATGAGCATGGTCTGGAGCGTTCCTGCCAGCAAATGCGCGAGATGGACGGCAAGAATCGTCCAGGTGATCGAGCCGTAGGCGTTGGAATCGAAGCGCGTGTGCAGAGCTGGAAATTCAAAGCCGCGGAGAACGATTGCGGCTATCCCGAAAAGAACGCCAAGCGCGAGCCACCCTCCGACCACCGCCGGACGTTCCTGAAGCTGCGCGAGGCGGGCCGCATACCAGAATGGCGCCGCGCTCACGGCTAACACGAGAAGGTTGATCGATGAGACGCCGAGGTCGGGAAGCGGTGTGCGCGGCGGCGGCCAGGCGTCGAAGTTCCACCGAATGTAGAAATAGCTGGCGGCCAGGATAGCGAAAGCCGCACCTTCGATGAAGATCATGACCGGGTTGCCCCACCAAATGGGGGCGTGGTGCCTGAAGGCGTGATCGGGCAAAGAGACATCTGTCGATGCCGCGGCCGCCATTCGATCGTTGTCCGGACTTTGTTGCAAGATTGGATCGCTCGAAAGGCTCAAAGGTTTGAATGGACCAGGGCCTCCAGAACCGCTGTTCCCGGCTCCAGGTCGGCCAGAGACCGCGCAACAAGCGTCACGTGCCCCACTTTCCTCTTCTCCGTGGGCGCTTTGCCATACAGGTGAAGGTGCGCCCCCTCTACGGCCAGAACTTTCTCGCGCGACGGGATATGCCCGATGATGTTGAGCATGACCGACGCTCCGCGCAACGATGTCGTGCCCAACGGCAGGGAGAGCACCGCGCGCAGGTGATTCTCGAACTGACTTGTTTCCGCGCCCTCGATTGTCCAGTGTCCGGAATTGTGGACCCTGGGCGCCATCTCGTTGGCGAGCAGAGCCCCGTCGACCGAAAAGAGCTCGAGAGCAAGCACTCCGACGTATCCCAGCTTCGCCATCAAGCGGCGGCAGTATTCGATTCCCAGCGCGCGCGTTTCGGCGGTCGCACTCGGCGCCGGGACGGTGGATCTTCTGAGAATGCCCTCTCCATGGACATTCTCGATCGGCGGATAAAAAGCCTCGCGCCCACTCGCGTCGCGCACTCCGATCACAGACAGCTCGTGCTGGAATGAGACGTATTTCTCGACGAGCAACGGAACGCCGGCGAGCCGCTTCCACGCCGCCTCGATCGAAGATCTGTCCCGAATCACCACCTGGCCCTTGCCGTCGTAGCCCATCGTTCGCGTCTTGAGCACGACCGGCAGTCCGATTCGCGATACCACCTTCTCCAGCTCGTTGAGGCTGTCGATCGCAGCGAACGGCGGCGTCGGGATTCCAAGTGCTTCGAAGAGTTTCTTCTCCAACAGGCGATCCTGCGCTGTCTCGAGCGCTTTGACCGGCGGATAGACTTTTACGCGCTCGGCGACGAATTCGAGTGTTGAGAGAGGGATGCTCTCGAACTCGTAGGTGACGACGTCGACACCGTCCAGAAAACGCTCCAACGCCGCGTGATCTCCGTAACCCGCAGCGACGAGCTCCCCGATCTGTCCTACCGGAGCGCCGGAGCTCGGGTCAAAAAATCGGAACTCGATGCCGAGCTGGTAGCCGGCGAGAGCGAGCATGCGCCCAAGCTGGCCGCCGCCCAGAACCCCGACTCTCACTCGGTAGAGGCCGGGTCTGGCTGCGCGAGCACCGCGTTCGTTTGCTCCGCGCGGAACGCGCGAAGTCTCTCCCGCACGTCGGGATGATTGAGAGCAACGATCGACGCGG
>DASZZU010000157.1:0-4696 GCA_035544855.1 Gemmatimonadaceae bacterium
TGAAGTCCTCGCGATGCGGGGGGCGGAATATCAGATCGATAGCCAGCCAGGTAGTCTTGGCGAAAGGATAACAGAGCACGGCTCCGGCTATCGAGAGCGCGACTCCACCGTATTGAAGAGCATTCCAGGGCGGATTGGGCCAGGTCACCACCACGACGACGAGAAACACCCCAGCGAGCAGGATCTCGACCGCAATGAGGTTGAGAGTATAAGCGCCGATGAAGTAGTCGGGCTCGCCCCGCTCCAGGAGAATCCCGCAGTTCGGACAGCGCTCTCTCATCTTGAAGAACCCGTAAAAAAGCTCTCCTCGTCCGCAGTTGGGACAGCGGAGGAGCAAGGCTCGCCCGATCAATCTCCATGGAGATTGGCTGGAGATATCGGGGTGTGACTCGCTCGTCATGCGCGTCCCCTGTGCACTGTGTGTTAGTCGACTTCGTCGAGTACTCACGGCCGCCATTTCGGCGTTCCGTAAGTCATGCAACCGAGACAGATTCTCGAGACTGCAAGTCCGCTCCGGCCCAGCTGCGTGTACTTCATTGCGTAGCTCCGAGACTGCGAGTCGGGGGAACAGGCGAAACAACAAGTGTATCACCTGGTGCGGGCCGGGCGCGCTATTCTCGCTCTGCCTCGCGAAATAGTATATACGCAACCGAGGGCGTCGTCTTTCTGGATACGCCCGTCGTAGAAGTCTGTGGGTACTCATGATGCATACACTCGTCGCGCGCAACAGTGAGCGCGTTCACAATTCGTTTGTGCGTTTTCCCGCCGTTGATGCAGCGCTGGTTCCTCTCTTCCTGCTCACGCTCGCGCTCACGTTCGTGCCCGCGCGCGCCGGCGGTCAGACCGTGAGTCGGGCTTTCGTCAACCTGTTTTCGGACGCGCGGCTTTATGTGGATCCCGCGTCGGCGGCCAAGCGACAGGCGGACGCGTGGAGGCGGTCGCGACCCTCGGATGCTGCCCTGATGGACAGAATCGCCGCGCAGCCGGTGGCGCAGTGGCTGGGCGGCTGGAACGTAGACATCGGCCGTGACGTTGGGAACGCCGTGTCGCGCATCACGGGCTCAAGAGCGCTCCCCGTCTTTGTCGCCTACAACATTCCCGGTCGTGACTGCGGGCAGTATTCGGCTGGTGGCGCCAATGGGAGCGATGCGTACAAGAGCTGGATTCGCGATTTTGCGAACGGGCTCGGCAATCGCAGAGCGGTGGTCATTCTCGAGCCTGACGCATTGGCGGGTATGAGCTGCCTCAGTGCGCCACTCCAACAGGAGAGACTGAATCTGATTCACGATGCGGTGCGGGTGCTCAAGGCAAAGGGCGCCGCAGTATACATCGATGCAGGCCACGCGCGGTGGGTTGCTCCCCAGGAAATCGCGAACCGTCTCAACCGGGCGGGGATCGCGGACGCGGATGGGTTCAGCTTGAATATCTCCAACTTTCTCGCCAACTCAGTGAACATCGCTTACGGGACAGAAGTCTCCAAGAGAGTCGGTGGAAAGCACTTCATCATCGACACGAGCCGCAACGGTCAGAACGCGACGAGCGCCGGCAACTGGTGCAATCCCACCGGACAACGAGTCGGCCCCGCGCCAACAACGCGCACAGGGAATCCGCTCGTTGATGCATTTCTCTGGATCAAGACTCCGGGGGAATCGGACGGCACCTGCGGGGGAGGACCAGCGGCGGGCAAGTGGTGGGGTGAATACGCGCTCGGTCTCGCTGGCGGCGCCTGGGATCGCCTGCTGGGAAGGAAGTAGAAGCCAACAACACCCCGACAGTTAGCCAACCCCTCACGAAAGTCGAGGGGTTTGTCATTATAGGGGCAGAAGGATTCGTCGCCGAAGGCCGGCGGTGAGAAATAAGCTGGTGTTGCATGACGGAATCATTGCGAAGGGGGATTCGCGGAAATAGCATCCCTCTTTCGCACTCCGGGCAATCGTGGATTTCTCGCACCTCTCAGCACAGCTCTCGTCGAGTCCCCTCACCGCGCTTCCGGTGCTGTTCATCGCGGGAGTGTTAACCAGCCTCGCTCCGTGCATCTATCCGATGATTCCGATCACCGCGGCGATCGTTGGAGGCAGCGCGGTCGGGGATGTGCCGCGCGCACGCTCCCGGACGGTATTTCTCACCTTCGCCTATGTACTCGGCCTCGCACTCGCATACGCGTCGGTCGGTCTGTTCGCGGGACTCACTGGTACATTGTTCGGTTCGGTGAGTACCAATCCGTGGCTTTACTTCGCCATGGCGAATCTTCTGATCATTGCGTCGCTAGCGATGCTCGACGTCATTCCAGTGCGAGTACCAGCATGGCTCCTGACGCGCGCATCAACCGCGGGTAAAGGAGGAAGCCTTTACGGCGTGTTCGTCATGGGAGCGGCTTCCGGGCTCGTAGCGGCGCCTTGCTCTGCGCCCGTGATGGCCGCGGTCCTCACCTGGGTGACGGTCACCAAGAGTGGCGTGCTCGGATTCATTTACCTGTTCGTGTTCTCGCTTGGCATGTGTACGCTGCTGGTTGTCGTCGGACTCTTCAGCGGCACCCTCGCGCGGCTTCCGAGGGCCGGCGAATGGATGGTGTGGGTAAAAAGACTATTTGCATTGATCATGTTGGCCGTGGCGGAGTATTACCTTGTGCAGATGGGACTGCTTCTCATCTAGGCGCAATCCACTCAGGTCGGATATTCGCGAATGGTCTTTCCAGTCCGCACGTTGCTCACACGATTTTCTGCCGCCGCAGTGCTCGCGGCGGGGCTCTTTGTTGCCGCTCCGGTCTTCGCGCAGGATCTCGGCATCGAGGTTGGCACCCGTGCACCAGCGGTAACCGTCCAGTCCCTCGACGGAAAACAGGTTGACCTCGGTCAATACATCGGCAAGACACCGATGCTGATTGAGTTCTGGGCGACGTGGTGCCCGAACTGTCGAGAGCTGATGCCGACGCTGCTCGATGCGGAAAAGAAATACGGACAGAAAGTGAAGTTCGTCGCGCTCGCGGTGGCGATAAATCAGTCGCCCGAGAGAGTCAGGAGATTTCTCGCCGCGCATCCGCTTCCGCATGACACGTTCTACGACACCGAAGGAAAAGCCGCCGGCGCCTTCGACGCTCCGGCAACTTCCTACGTGGTTGTCCTCGATAAAACGGGACGAGTGGTTTACACCGGAGTGGGTGGAAAGCAAAACCTGGATGCGGCGCTGAGAAAGGCGCTGTAATCCTGCGCGGCCCTTTTTATTTCGCTGAATCCGCCTTGGGCGGGGGCGCGAGGCTGTCGACCACTGCCGCGAGATCTGTGTACGCCGATGGAGTGAGAACCTTGAACGGCTTGGTCACGTACGCGATGCGGCCGTCGGGACGCACCACGAATAGAGACCGGTTGTCCGTTTTGTTCTTGGCATCGTAGGCGGCGTACAGCTGACCAACCTTTCCGCCAGGATCACTCGCGAACACGATCGGAAAGTCTTCATCGCGTGCCCACGACGCCAGTGTCGTGTCAGCATCGACGCTGATTCCGATTACCGCGACGTTGCGGCCATTGTTGAAGAGCGTGGCGTACTGATCACGGTACGCCTCCATTTGGATCGTTCAGCCTTTCGTTCGCGCCTGATAGAAGAATGCGAGAACCACGGTGCGGCCTCGGTAATCCGATAGCCGGACCGGAGTCTTGAGCAGCCCGTACCGCGTCGCGCCGCTGAGGGCAAAATCCGGAGCGACATCGTTGACACCAGGGCCGATGGGGGCGGGCGCGACTACTGCGCTCTGCTGGCCTTCTACGACGCCGGCTGCCGCAATCAATGCAGCGGCGCCCAGCGTCCACGTCTTCATGCGAGCTCGAGCAAGCATGCCTCAATCCCCGTTGCGATATTGCGGAAAGTCTATCTCCCGGACCGTTAGCAGGCTAGCCACAGCTCAAGAGCCACACCGATCCGCGCTCGTCGCGATTTATTGGGGCTGCCTCGCGCACGTTTATTGCCGGACTCCGCCCTGCACCCCGCGAAACGGAGGACGTGTTCGAGCGTCTCTCTCAGCTAACTTTCCCGCTTGCCCCCAATGGAGAACGAAATGCGCTTTCTGGCCATAAGCTTATGTGCTCTCGCTTTGCTGCCCACCGCTTCCGGCGCACAGCAATCGGCTCAACTTACACCACAGGGTCCCACCATTCAGGCCGCCGCAGTCGGCTTTCGCGTGAACGAGGCGAAAGTTGATGCATCCACGAAAGTGACGTCGGCGCCGGTCGTGGCCAGACATGCAGGGCAGGACGTCGCTCTGATGGTTGTTGGAGTCGGCGCGATGATCGCCGGAGCGCTCATCGCGGGCACCGCGGGAACGATCATCATCATTGGCGGCGCCGCAATGGCGCTGTTCGGCCTCTTTCACTACCTCGAGTAGAGGTCGCAGAGTGGCAACTCCTCCCGATGCGGGTTCAGGGCGGCAGGAGTTGGAGTGAGAAAGCCCGTAACGGCGCGCGTCCACGGCGTGCTCGACTACGGGACGGTGGCGGCGTTTCTGAACGCGCCGCTGGTGTTCGGATTCCACGGAGATCCAGCCGCCACCGTCTACTGGCTGGCGGGCATCCATCTGCTGATGACCGGTTGCACGGACTTTCCGCTGGGCTTCTTCAAGTGGATTCCGTTCAAGATCCACGGCGTGATCGAGTTGCTGGCGGGAATATTTCTCCTCGCAGCGCCGTGGGTATTCGGGTTCACCCAG
>DASZZU010000158.1:0-4513 GCA_035544855.1 Gemmatimonadaceae bacterium
TTCCCGCGCTCAAGGCGGCGCTGGCGATCAATCCGCAGCTCAAGCTCGTCGCCTCGCCATGGAGCCCGCCTGGCTGGATGAAGACGACCGGAAGCCTGATCCAGGGCACGCTGCGCCCCGAGTTCTATGATTCCTTCGCCGGGTATTTTCGCAAATTCGTCGAGGGGTACGGAGCGGAAGGAGTACCGATCTTCGCCGTGACGATGCAGAACGAGCCCGCGTATGAGCCCACGGACTATCCGGGCATGCGCCTCGATCCGCCGGCCCGCGCTGAGGTAATTGGCAAGCACGTCGGACCGCTGTTCGCGGCGATCGGCATTCAGACGTTGATTCTTGACTGGGATCACAATTGGGATCTCGCGAGCTCCCCGCTCGCCGTGCTCGCCGACAGTGCCGCGCGAAAATATGTGAACGGCGTCGCCTGGCACTGCTACGCCGGCGACGTGAGCGTGCAGGACAACGTGCGTGCGGTGTATCCTGCTAAGGACGCCTATTTCACCGAGTGCTCCGGCGGTGGCTGGGCACCGGTGTTTGCCGACAACCTGAAGTTTTTCGTCGGTACGCTCATCATCGGCAGCACTCGCGGGTGGGCCAAGGGCGTGGCGCTCTGGAATCTCGCGCTCGACGAGAATGCAGGCCCGCATCTGGGCGGATGCGGCAACTGCCGCGGTGTGATCACGATCAACTCGGGCACCGGCTTCGTCACGCGCAACGTGGAGTACTACGCGCTCGCCCACGCCAGCAAGTTCGTGAGGCCCGGCGCGCACCGCATCGCCTCCACCACCAACGTGAGTGGACTACAGAGCGTTGCCTTCAAGAACGCCGACGACGGCTCGAAAGTCCTCATCGTTCTCAACACCGGGTCGGCGGAAGTGTCCTTCGCCGTGCACTTTGGCGGCAAGGCCATCCTCTACGCGTTGCCCGCCGGCGCCGTCGTCACCTTGCACTGGAGTTAGAGCGAGTCCGCGGACGCTGAATGAAAAACGGGAAGCCTTGTGGCTTCCCGTTTTTGTTTTGTTATTCGGTTATGCGACCTCTTTCATCTCCAGTGGCCGTGCCTGTTCGCCCGGCTCCGCCGGCACGAGCGCAATCCGCAACACTTCGTTCAGTGTTTCCACCGGATGGAACTCGAGCGTGTTTCGCACTTCTTCCGGCACGTCCTCGATATCCGCCTCATTTCCCTTGGGAATGATGATGACCTTGATGCCGGCGCGATGCGCGCCAAGGACTTTTTCCTTGAGTCCGCCGATCGGCAGCACCCGGCCGCGGAGCGTGATCTCGCCCGTCATCGCGACATCCTGTCTCACGGGACGGTCCGCCATCTCCGATACGAGTGCCGTCGCGATGGCGATACCCGCCGACGGTCCATCCTTCGGGATTGCGCCCGCGGGGACGTGGATGTGCGCTTCGATCGCACCCAGCCTGTCGCGCGGAATGCCCAGTTTCGAGGCATTGTTCGTCGCGTAGGTGAACGCTGCGCGGGCCGACTCCTTCATCACGTCGCCCAGCTGTCCGGTCAGAATCAATGAAACCGCTGCGCCGGGGCCGACCTGCGCCGATGTGTCGCCATCGCGACTGCCGTAAAAGCGACGTATCGACGCCTCGACGAACATGATGTCGCCACCCATCGGCGTGTAGTACATGCCGGTGGCGATCCCAACCTCGCTCTCCGGCAGGGCGTGCTCCGGATGAACCCGCGGTCTGCCAAGCAGCTCTCGCACGGCCTCCGCATCCACGACGTGCTTCACGTCTTCGCTCGCGGCGATCTTTCGCGCGAGCTTCCGCGCGACGGCGCCGATCTGGCGCTCCAGCTGTCTCACTCCACTCTCGCGAGTGTAGTTCGACACGATGGACATGATCGCGTCTTCGGTGAAGGTTATGTCCTTGTCGCTCAGCCCCGATTCCTCGAGCTGCCGCGGCAGCAGATACTTCTTCGCGATCTCGGCCTTCTCCTTCTCCGTGTAGCCAGCGAAGTCGACGATCTCCATGCGGTCGAGGAGCGGGCCGGGAATGTTCTGGACGAAGTTCCCGGTCGCGATGAAGAGCACTTCGCTGAGGTCGAAGGGAATTCCCAGATAGTGATCCGTAAACGTGTCGTTCTGCGCGGGATCGAGCACTTCGAGTAGCGCGCTCGACGGATCGCCCTGATACGAAGTGCCGAGCTTGTCCACCTCGTCGAGCAGGAACACTGGATTCTTGGTTCCGGCCTGCTTGAGGCCCTGGATGATTCGGCCCGGCATCGCGCCGACGTAAGTGCGCCGGTGCCCTCTGATGTCGGCTTCGTCTCGCGCACCGCCCAGGGCCACGCGCACGTACTGGCGCCCCAGCGATCTCGCGATCGACTTGGCGATCGACGTCTTGCCGACGCCCGGTGGTCCGATGAAAAGCAGAATGGGTCCCTTCGCCATCGCGCGGGACTTCACTTCAGCCTTGTCGGTTATCAACCGATCGGCCGCCTCGCTCGTCGCGAGCGAAGGAGTCGCATCATCCTTTTCGGCGAGCAGTTTCGCGGCTGGAACTTCACCGGTCTTTTCGACCTCTTCCGCGAGCTGCTGCGCTCTGAGCTGCCTCACCGCGAGGAATTCGAGGACGCGATCCTTCACGTCGTTGAGCCCGTAGTGATCCTCCTCCAGCACCGTTTCCGCGTGCTTGAGCTCGAGCTGATCGTCCGATCTCTTATTCCACGGAAGCTCCGCGATCCATTCGAGATACGTGCGAATCACTTGCGCTTCCATAGATTCGCGGCCCGCTCTCTCGAGTCTGCCCAGCTCGCGCTCTACTTCAGCGCGAGCCTCTTTCGGAAGCTCGAGCTTGACGAGCTTGTCGCGGAGCTCTGTGATCTCCTTGCTCGAATCGTCGTCGCCAAGCTCCTTCTGTATCGCCTTGAGCTGCTCGCGGAGATACATCTCCCGCTGACGCTCGCCCAGCTCCTCCTGGACCTGGGATTTGATGTCTTCCTGCGCTTCTAGCAGGCCGACCTGACGCTGCACGTGAACGAGAACGCGGCGAAGCCGCTCCTCGACGCTGAGCGTCTCCAGCAGGCCCTGCTTTTCCGGGACCGGAAGGTCGATGTAGCCAGCCACCAGATCGGCAAAACGACCCGGCTCGGTAACAGAATCGAGAACCTGGTGAACGACTTCCTCGGGTAGTCCGCGCCGTTCGCCGAGCTCAGCGGCCCGCTCGCGGGTTTCTTTCTGTAACGCGGTGAAGGCAGGATCGTTTTCAGTTTGAGGATTCATTTCCTCCGCTGGAACGATCACCGCGCTGAGATATCCGTCGGCCGTCGAGTACTGCAATGCGGTCGCGCGTTGCTCGCCCTGCAACAGCAGCTGAACGCCTCCGAGCCCGCGCTGAATCTGTCCGATGCGCGCAATCACGCCCATCGAGTACAGGATGTCGGCTGTCGGTTCCTCGGAGTTATCGCGTTGCGCAACCGCAAAAACGAGACGGTCACCCTTGAGGGCCGCCTCAATAGCTCGAAGAGTTGAGGGCCTGCCCGCCGCAATCGGCTGGGTAAGGCCCGGAAAAATAACTGTGCCCCTCAACGGGAGAACAGGTAATGTTTGACGCTGTGCCATTGTCAGTCCGAAGACAAGATTATTATTTAGATACTACTCCACTGCCCTCCCATACTGCATCTTTTGCTCTTGTGGATTTACGCCAGCACGGCACGAATTGCAACACTGCACTGCTGAATTGACGCGGCCAAATGCCAATTAGTCCGTCCGACGAGCTTGGAACACATGTGGCACAAGTTCTCTCTGCAAACTATGAGCTAGAGAACGAAATCGGTCGTGGCGGCATGGGCATCGTTTACTGCGCGCGCGACAAGCGGCTGAAGCGCGAGATCGCGGTCAAGGTGCTGCCACCCGAGCTGAGCTTCCGCGCCGACATTCGCCAGCGATTCCTCCGCGAGGCTGAGACTGCGGCGCAGCTGAATCACCCCAACATCGTTCCGATCTACACCGTCGAAGAGCGCGACAATCTCGTGTACTTCGTGATGGCGTACATCAAGGGCGACAACCTGGGGCAGCGGCTACAGCAGCACGGTCCGATGCCGCCGGTCGAAGTGCGCCGAATTCTCCGCGAAGTCGCCGACGCGCTGGCGTACGCGCACCATCGCAACGTGATCCACCGCGACATCAAGCCCGACAACATCATCATCGACGAAGAGACCGGCCGCGCGATGGTGACGGACTTCGGCATCGCGCGCGCGCTCACCGACAGCGGGGATTCCCGGCTCACCGCGACGGGGATGGCGATCGGTACTCCAGCATACATGTCGCCCGAGCAATCGGCCGGCGATCAGGCCATCGATGGACGCAGCGATCTCTACTCACTCGGCGTCGTCGGCTACCAGATGCTTTGCGGGCAGCCACCATTCGTCGCCAGCAACACGCCTTCGATGCTGGTGAAGCATCTATCGGAGAAGCCGATACCGGTCGACGAGCGCTGGCCCGACTTGCCGCCGGATCTCGCGCGCGCGGTGATGATGTGTCTCGAGAAGGATCCT
>DASZZU010000159.1:0-5743 GCA_035544855.1 Gemmatimonadaceae bacterium
AGCCATGACCGACGAAGATGATCGCCGGCACAAAGGCGAACGGAGAGTTCCGAGCGAGAAGGACCAAAGCGCGATGCCTCGCCGCGCGCACGACTCGGGCAGGGTCCGCGCCGCGATCCGGACAGAGCTGGAGGAAGTCGCCGACGAGAACGAGCAGAAGCAGCCCGCCGCCGAGTCCCAGAAGAGAGTCATTGCGCTGGAGAACATCTCACTCTCCTTCGAGGAGCCCGTTCTCGAGAACGTTTCGTTCGACGCAAAAGAGGGAGAGACCGTCGTTGTGGTCGGCGAATCGGGCACGGGGAAATCTACGGTTCTCAAGCTGCTCCTCAGACTGCTCGTCCCCGACAAGGGGCGGGTGTCCGTCGACGGAGAGGACATCACGCATCTCACCTTCGACGACGCGCTCAAGGTACGGCAGAAGATGGGCATGGTGTTCCAGGGCGCGGCGTTGTTCGATTCGATGACCGTGTACGAGAACGTCGCTTATCCCCTGCGCGAGCACACTACGCTCAGCGAGGACGAGATCGAAGCGCGGGTGCGTGAGAAGTTGGAGTTCGTCGACCTCGAGCCGGACAAGGTGATGGATCAAATGCCGTCGGAGCTGTCGGGCGGCATGAAGAAGCGGGTCGGCATCGCGCGCGGTCTCGCCAACAATCCGGAAATCATGCTCTACGACGAGCCGACTTCAGGACTCGATCCGCTCACGACGGCGACTATCACGTACCTTATCATCAAGCTGCAGCGGGAGCTCGGCGTTACCAGCGTTGTCGTCTCCCATGACATCCGATCGTCCTTCCGTATGGCGAGCAAGATCGCGTTGCTGGCCAACAAGCGCATCGCCTTCTTTGGCACCCCCGAAGAGATGACCGGCAGCGACGACCCATACATTCGCGAATTCCTGGGCGGATTCTGACCCTTTGGTGATACTTTCTAGCCGATGAAGCGATCCTCGTTCATTACCTGGGACCAGCTCAAGGTGGGAGTGCTGATACTCGTGGCGCTCCTCATTCTCGTCGTCGCCATCCTCAAACTCGGCCAGGCGGGGAATCTTTTCGGCAAGCGGTACCATTTAGTCAGCTTCGTCGGAAACGCGAGCGGTCTGCGTGTTGGCGGTGCTGTGAATGTCGCGGGACAGCTCGCGGGCAGCATCAAGGACATCAAATTCCTTCCACCCGATTATGACACGACGCGGAATCTGCGTCTCTTGATCGAGGTGGACCGGAATCTGAGCGAGCAGGTGCGGGCCGATTCTCGCGCCAAAATCAAGACGAGTGGACTGCTGGGCGACAAGGCGTTCGACATCTCCGTTGGAACGCCAAAATATCGGACGCTGCACGAGGGCGACACTCTGATCGTCGTGCCGTCGGTCGATTACGAGGCGGTGGTCCAACAGGCGTCGGGCGCAATCAGTCAGGTCGTGGGACTTACCAACGACCTGAGGAAAGTGACGGGCGGAATCACCCACGGCGAAGGAACGCTCGGCCAGCTCGTGACGAGCCGTCAGTTGTACGATCAGCTCAACACCACGCTCGCGCGCACGAGCGCACTCATGGCGCGGCTCGAGAATCCAAGAGGGACCATTGGCCGGCTCCTCGACGATCCACAGCTCTATTACAGTCTCAATCGCACCGTTGCATCGGCTGACACCGTCATCAGGCAGATCAGCGCGGGGAACGGCTCAATGGGCAAGCTCCTGCGCGACGACACTTTATATGTACACTTGGTTAGCATAGTCGCCCGCGCCGATTCACTCGTGAGCACGATGTCGAGCGGCAACGGCACCATGCAGAAACTGTTCACCGACCAGCAGCTCTACGACCAGCTGGTGAAAACCGTGACCGAGCTGAATAGAGTCCTCGTCGACGTCAGACGCGATCCGAGGCGGTACACAAAGCAGATGATCCAGGTTAAGCTATTCTAGGATTCAACTAGGGTATCTTGAAGTGTGATCAAAGAGTTCGAGCTCGATGTTGCAGTCAGCCGCGGTGAGGGAACCGAATCGGAGCATCGAGTACACGCTGCGGTAGTCGGAGAAGGAGACGAGTTCCTCGGCGCCGCTCGCGACGGATACGCTTTTACCTTCTGGCGATCGTGCGCCAAACCCTTCCAGGTAATTCCATTCCTCGCTTCCGGCGGCTTCGATGCATTGGGCTGGGATGAGACGCAGCTCGCGGTGTCGTGCGCGTCACATGGTGGTGAGCCCGAGCACGTCGCGCTCGTGGAGAGAATGCTCCACGACATCGGTCTCGAGGAAGGTGATCTCGCCTGTGGCCCTCACGAGCCGTCCTCACAGCGCGGCGCCAAAATCCTGAGAGAGTCCGGAGGCCGGCCGACGAGACTGCACAACAACTGCTCGGGTAAGCATGCCGCGATGATGGCGCTGGCTCGGCACAAGGGTTGGCCAACCCAGGGTTATGAGCGGCAGGATCATCACGTGCAGCGCGGAATTCTGCACGAGGTCGCGCTCTGGACCGATGTGCCCTGCAGCAAGATCGTCCAGGCCGTAGATGGATGCGGCGTCGTAGTCTTTGGGATGACGCTCGAAAGAATGGCGCGGGCGTACTCACGCTTCGCGGTCGCCGCCGCGCGTGGGGAAGAATTTCCGCGGCGGGTTGTCGACGCAATGAGCAACAATGCATTCCTCATGGGCGGTACCGATCGCTTCGATTCGGCGCTGATCGCGGAGACCGGTGGGCGTGTCGTCTCGAAGGTCGGTGCGGAAGGAGTGCACTGCGCCTTGCTGACTGAACGGGGCATCGGTGTCGCGGTCAAGGTCGAGGACGGCGCTCAACGGGCGCAGGTGCCCGCGCTCCTGAGAATTCTCCAGGAGCTGGACGCTCTGCCGTCGCCGCTATCGCCCCGTTTGGCGGAATGGATGCGCAGGCCGGTGAAGAACACGCGCGGGGAATCTGTCGGCGAAATCGTGATGCGGGCCGACCTGTCCTAACCTCCCTGCTGGCCAACTGATGATGCACGCCAAGACACGATGACAACCGGAGCCGAAGCACGCGCTAGCCTTGCCCCAATCGAGGCGAGTCTCAGACATCTCGTAAGGATCGCGGGCGCGATCGCTGGATCGCCCGAGGGGCAGGTGCGATCTCTGATGTCTGAAGCCCTCGACGAGGTGGACCCCGTTTCGGTCGAGGAGATAATTCTTCAGTCGTACTTGTTCGCCGGATTCCCGAGGACGCTCAACGCGATGCGGGCGTGGCGAAGCGTTTCAGAGCGACCCGCTCCCGCGACTGACGTGGAGGCTACCGCCGCGGATTTCGAGACTTGGCATGCTCGCGGGGAAGAGACGTGTGCCGTCGTCTACGGCGAGTCGTACAAGAAGCTGCGAAAGAATATCCGCGAGCTGCACCCCGCGCTCGATGAATGGATTATCGTTGACGGCTACGGAAAAGTTTTGTCTCGCCCGGGAGTGGATCTCAGGACGCGAGAGCTGTGCGTCGTCGCGGCGTGCGCGGTATCGGGGCAGCAGCGGCAGCTCCACGCGCATCTGCACGGGGCATTGAACGCGGGGGCATCGCCTGGCGAGGTCGCTGCCGTTTTGGACGCGCTTGGGGATCTTATTTCGCGGGACGATCTCGCGCGGTACAGGCAGTTGCTGCAAAAAGTGCAGGCACAATAGTGATCGTTCGGACTGTATCGCCCTGTCCTGAACCGAGGCAGTAAGTGTTCATCGACCGCGTACTAATCAGAGTCGAGGGAGGAACGGGAGGCTCGGGCTGCACGAGTTTCCGAAGAGAGTGGCGCACCCCCATGGGCGGGCCCGACGGCGGCGACGGCGGCCGCGGCGGGAGCGTGATCGTGCGCGGCGACTCCAACCTGGCGACGCTCCTCGACTACACCTATCGCGACAACTGGGTGGCCGAGCGTGGCGAGCACGGGATGGGCGCGAACAAGAGCGGGCGGGGCGGCGCTGACATCACCATGCCGGTGCCTCCGGGTACGATTCTGCGCAACTCCGAGTCGGGCGAGATCATCGCCGAGATTCTGGAGGATGGCCAGGAGGCTGTAATCGCGCAGGGCGGACGCGGCGGGAAGGGAAACTCATTCTTCGCGACCCCAACGCATCAGTCCCCTCGCGAGTGGCAGCCGGGAGAAGAGGGGGTAATCCACACGATCGAGATGGAGCTGAAGCTGATCGCCGACGTCGGACTCGTTGGCCAGCCCAACGCCGGCAAGTCGACCCTGCTTTCGGTCATCTCCGCCGCGCGCCCGAAGATCGCCGATTATCCCTTCACGACCCTTCAGCCAAACCTCGGAGTCGTCCAGCTCTCGGACCACCGGACATTTGTGGTGGCGGACATCCCCGGCATCATCGAAGGAGCGCACGAAGGGAAGGGGTTGGGTCTCCAATTCCTTCGGCACATTGAGCGGACCCGGATGCTCGCGTTTCTGATCCCAATCGATGCGATGGACTGGCAGGCGGAGTACGACCAGTTGAGGCACGAGATCGCCGAGTATTCGCCGGAGCTGGCGGCCAAGCCGCACTGCGTGGTGTTCACCAAGATGGACCTCCTCGGCGAAGAGTACGCGCCACCGATCGATGCGCCTGGAGCCTTCGGACTTTTCGCCGTGAGCGCGCCGGCGCGGGAAGGACTCGATGCCCTTGCTGCCGCCTGGTGGACCGAGCTTTTACGCCTGAAGCAAAGCGTGAGGCCAGAAGACGTAACCGTAAGTCTCCCGTAAAGTTGCGTGTTGACACTTCAAGCGCTCTCGATCGGCGCGGAGCGGTGCGGGGACCCGTGGAAGAATTGACATTTGCGGCGGCCTCGACCGTTGCGGAGCTCCGAATTGCGTGTTGGGAGAAGGGCAGTGACGAGTACCCGCCGGAGCTGCTCGATCTGCCGTATCCTCCCGCCTCGCTGTATGCGATCGGCAGGATCTCGGCCCTGGCCAAACCTCGCGTCGCAATCGTAGGGACGCGAAACTCGACGGCCTATGGAGAGCGGATCGCACGCAGCCTGACCCGGAGTCTGGTCCGCGCCGGAGTCTCGGTGATCAGCGGGATGGCGCGAGGAATCGATGCTGCTGCGCACCGGACCGCGATCGAGGAAGGAGGGAATACCGTCGCCGTACTGGGAACGGGGATCGACGTCCCCTATCCCGTCGGGCATCGTCAGCTCCATCGCTCCATCGGCGAGCACGGCCTGGTGTTGTCCGAAAATCCGCCCGGGGCCACCGCGCACGCGGGAGCCTTCCCGAAGCGGAACAGGATCATTGCGGCGCTCGCCCCGGTCACGATCGTGGTAGAGGCTGGCTTCAAAAGCGGGGCGCTCAACACAGCCACCCAGGCGCTGGAGCTGGGACGCGTTGTGGCGGCGGTCCCGGGACCGATTGATTCCGAGCAGAGCCGAGGGTCCAATCAGCTCATTCGGGATGGAGCTGTCGTGATCGCCTCGGTGGATGATGCGCTCGCGTTGCTTGGCGTCTCTGCCCCCAAAGATCGGCCGATTCCGACTCTGCCGGAACACGAGAGACGCGTCTGGGATGCCCTCGAAGGAGGCTTTATCGAGGTCAATGCGCTCGTTACCATGTCCGGTCTCAGCACTCCCGAGTGTCTGTCGGCGATCACGTCGCTCGAGATCATGGGGCTCGTTGATTGCTCGCCGGCGGGAGAGATCAGGCGGCGGTGACGCGGTCGGGTCATTGCCCGGCGAACTTAACTGAAGACTACCTGCCGGGGGCGGTCGGCGGGCAGGCTGTTGGCTACGGGCGTTACTACAACGCCGGAGTC